>CAYPSK010000023.1:0-11560 GCA_964413705.1 Candidatus Woesearchaeota archaeon
AACATTTCTTATGTTACTTTCTCTTCTGTCTTGGTACGTTCGTTTTTTTCTCATGCTAACTCCGTTTACAGCCGCATGCTCTAGCCACTGAGCTACCGAGGCATGAATTAGATAAATAAAGGTGTTTTATAAAATTATCTTTCCTAATCTTATAAAACAAAGCGCACTAATATTAAATAAAGTGCATATATAAAATTAAAATAATTTATGTATGCATCGAGACAGCGTTGTGCTGCTGCAGTCTTGTTCACTTCTTCTTTTTCATCTCTTCTTCAAGTTCATCTATAAGAAGTTCTTCTTCTCTTAGGGCTGCCCTGCCTTTTTCAAGTGCTTTGAAGACATTGGCGTGCTTTGAACCTCTGATTAGTGATTCTATTGCTCTTGAAGCTAATTCAACATTCTCAGCATGCCCTATGATTGAAACACTATTATCGCATAAGCATATATAACACTCACTCAAGTTCTGAATTACTCTCTTTGACTTTCCTTGAGCTCCAACAATCCGGCCTTTAATAACTTCTAATCTTCCGCCGTGAACATATTTTTTTAATTCAACTTTCTTAAAGACAAAATCTTCATCTTTTAGAAGCATTGCTGTCTCAAGGTCAAAACCAACTGCAAGTGCTTCAAAAATCTCTAATATAATATATTCCTGAACGGAATTCTTTCCATTGATGATAAAATCAGCTTCATATTTTCCTTTCTTGACAAGTATCTTTGCGTCAAACTCTTTTTCAAGATGTTTGATATTTCTTCCTTCATGGGCCAAGATTCTTCCTAGTTCTTTGTCGCAATAGTGTATTCTTCTCATGGTTATGATTAGAAGAATACATTTTTATATGTTTACGTTCATTAGAGGTAAGAAATTAAATGAAAATTGTTTAGTGGCAAGAGTCTGCAGTAGCAGACAACGTTGTCTTGCCAAAAATTATTTTTACAATATCTCTCCCAATAAATAGATTAAATCCTATAAATTTTCTTGGGCTTTCAAAAATCCTTTTTTTCTCAACCATTCAACCTGGGCCAGGCTATACTTAAGAAATATGTCTCCTCTTTCATCTCCGCCAAGCTCCCAAGGCTGAACAAGGACAATATCTCCTTCCCTAAGCCATAATCTTCTTTTTAATCTTCCAGGGACTCGGCAGTTTCTTGCCCTGCCATCAAAACACTTAATCATCATGTGATTTGCCCCTAATCTTTGTTCAAGAAATCCAATTACTTGATTTCCCTTTGGTAAGGGAACTCTGACAAACTCTCCACTTAGAGGAGTATAACTACCTCTAGGTGCTCCCCTCTGGGGTGCACTATTTTTTTTACTTTTATCTTTGAATTGTGGCATGTTTAATTAAAAGAAAAATTGTTTATAAATCTAATGTATTCTTCTCAGGAAGTTTATAAAACCCTCTAAAATATAAAAACCTTAAACAAGTAAGGGAAAACAAGAATAGCTGAAAATCTGATAATCCAGCCGAGGGAGCCGAATAATAAAAACTTGAAATAATTTATCTTAAAGCTTCCGCATAAAAAACTAGTTATATAAAAAGGAGGAACACCAATGGCTGCACTTAAGAAGATTAATGCACCTAGCTTGTTTTCCCATTTTTTGAATTTTTTAATTGCTTTTCTGAATTTTTTATTATTTTTCTTGACAGAGATTTTGATGATGCCTTTTCCTGCAAAATAAAATATTGACTTGGCTATCATTTGTCCTAGAACCATAAGAAGGATAATTGCGATAACTGGAAAAACAGATCCTTTTGGTAAGAATAAATAAGCTGCGACTAAAAATAGCTCAGAACTTGCTATAGGTATAAAGCCACATATAAATGCTACAATTAAAGTCCCAAAATATATCCCAAATATGCTTAAAATTGATGCAAAATCCATCTAATCACCTCTGAGATGCTAGAATAAATTCTCTTTTATATCTTTCTAGGAAGGATGTTCAAAGCAGTGCGAGTGCGTGTGGGATTCCCTGAATCTTTAGAACATGAGTCTGGCCCACTACTCCCACTTTTATTCCCAAATCAACTGCCATCTCACCAACAAAATTAAAACAAGCGTCATCCATCTTAGCATTATTTAATATTTTTATTGCCTTAGGTTCATCATATTCTTTTCCTTTGTAAAAATGCTCATTCGCTTTTAATTGAAACTTGCCCTCTTCAAATGTCTTGCCAATAAGATCAGAGTCACAAACAGCTGCAATCTTCCTATAATCTTCATGAATTTTTATAAAAACTTTTTTTTCCATGTTCTTATATGTATTTTAATTAAATAGATTTTGCAATGTTGTGTTTGAATAACACCAAAATCCTTTTTTAGTTTTTTATTTTAACTTAATTCTGTTTTAGATTTATATCTTGGCCCTTACAGAGTGCTTAGCTCCACATGCTAGGCAGTGTAAAAACAAAAAGCCTTTCTCTTTCAAAAGCTCAGTATCTGGTTTTTTGCATTCATGGCAAAGAACAAATTCTTCAACATAATCTTGTATTTTGTCGTTTATCTGGCCAGGCATAAGCTTTCTATTGAATATGGCCTTATCTCCCTTAATTATAATTTGTGTTGCAAGTTCTTTTGATAAGAATTTGATGAAATGATCTAAATCTCTTCTCAAAAATGAAGCAGTCTGTTGTAAATTTGAGACAACTGTTTTTGAACCTTCAACAAAACTATCGACTTTTGGGATTTCAAATCTTTCAGAAGTTTCTACTTTCTTCACTTTTGAGTATGCCTTATCTAAAAGTTTTTCATAATCTTTGTCTGTTTGTGTCATGAACCTGATAAGAACAGGAGGTTTAAAAGGCTTTTTGATAACAATGCTTAAAAAGAAAACGCAGTATTGCTAGTTATAGAACTCTCAATCTTCCTGGCTTGGGCTCATAAATTGTGCCATCTTCAAGAAGCTCTGTTACCTCTTTATTAATCTGATCAACAGGCTCTTTCAGAGCCATGATTATCTTGTCTATATCGAGGCCACCATCTGCGTCAGCAGCTTTGATAAGGTCAAAGATTTTATCTCTAACTCCGAGCTCTTTGCTTTTATTCGCGTTAATAGTGCCAGTATTGCCTGTTCCCTCGGTTTTTGCTTCAGTTTTTGCTTCAATCTTGATTTCATCTATTTTTTCTTCTTCGTTTATTCTGCTGACATTACTTTGCGTTTCATTAGATTTTGTTTTTATAAAACTAGATATCTCTTTATTCTGGAAATTGCTCATAGCTGGACCAGGAGTTAATTCTTGAGTAGTTTTATTAGATTCTGGAACCTCTTGAACCTGGGCTTCATAACCATCATATGCCTTGCTTGTTTCATACATTTGACCATACTCTTCTTCAAGTTCAAATTTTCTTGCAACAAGCCATTTTGGCTCAACAGAGCGGATTATTTCAGGCATTACATAGAGTTCATCATTATAAAACCTTAAAACACCTATAAGAAGAACTGTATCTCCTAATTGCAAGCCTTGTAAAATCTTTATTCCATCTGCAAATGCCTTAACCCTCATATTCCCTGTGCCATCATCTAGAGTCAGACTGACATAGGGTTTTTGATTGCTCTCAAATTTATCTATGATATTAGCAATAAGATTTATTCGATAGATATCTCTGCCATTTAATTCAACAAACTTGAATCTCTGGTTCTCATCAAAATGAATAGCTTCCATGCTACTTAGGACCATTCCAATTGAAATTTTGTATGCTGTCTGTCTCTTTTTAAATTCTTCTGGCATTTTTTCTTCTATTTTTGTTTAATATATACTACATCCTATTTTTAATTTATAAGTATTTATGTGCTCACTTTCATCAATCTTCTTAATTAAATTCTCTGCACAAAGCCTCTCTTAGGCTCAAAAATATCCCCTATCCTCTTCAATTTTTCCATGATATCATCAATATCTGGCTCTTCAATCTTGCCTTGGAGTTCTCTTTTAAGTTCATCTACAGGAATAAGTTTTCCTGTTCTTGATTCTAATCTTATTATGGCCTCTCTAACAATAACTATCTTGCTTCTCTCTGATGCTGGAACTCCTCCTGTAATCCTATCAATATCAATTGAACCTGATTCTTGGTCTATGCCAACCTGCAATAGATAGAATTTCATAATCTGTATAGCTCTCTGTGCATCTTCTTTAGTGACTTTTTTTGAGAGCCTTACTTTGGCAGATGCTTCAGATAATCTGATAAGTGCTTCAAGCTGTCTTGCTGAAATTGGAATAGGCTTAATTAATTCATCTTTTATAGAGGGAGTATTTCTTAAGTCAACATAGAATCTTTTAATCTCTTCAACAGCTTTCTCTGTCAACTCAGGAACTGATTTTTGCTTGGCATAGGCAATGAACTTCTTCAATAGTGCCTGTTCAATTGGCGGCTTGACTGCTGATTTTCTATGTTCAAGCAAGACATGAGTTGCTATGGCCTCATCCCTAAGTTTCTGGGGAATATCTTTCATAACAAAAATCAAATCAAATCTATTTAAGATTGTTGGACCCATCTCAATTTGCGATGCTACTGTCTGATAAGGATCAAATCTCCCGAATTTTGGATTTGCTGCGCCAAGAACAGAGGTCTCAGCTCTTAAAGAAGCTTGCACATTAGCTTTGCTTATTGTTACTGTATTATGAAGAATCATTCCGTTTGAAACAAAAGTGTGATACGGATCTATACTAACATCATATACCCATTTTATATTCTTATTCTGGATTTTAGATATTTTCTTTATTTTAACCCATCTTGCATAGCCAAATGCCAATCTTTTTAATTCTGAAATTTCTTTTTTAATTATTTCTGACTCTATTTTATTATCAAAACTTTTTAATTTTTTTTCGGCAATTTTCAATAATTTCTGCAGAAAAATCCTATGTTTTTCAACACCCATATCAATTGTATGACCAACAAATCTTCTTTGCGAAATATTTAATTTTTTAAAAATCTCTTTTATTTTATCAGTACAATTTGGAACAACATCCCTTATTGTTCTGTATGTTTTATTTAATTTGCAGTAATTGTTTAATCTGGACATTTTCTTCTCAGACAAAAATCCAATTTCTTTTAGAAATATGCCTAGATTTTCCTGTCCAGATATATCTAATCTCCAAATCTTAGAGGATTTGTCTCGGAATATGGATGAAGTTATTTCAAACCTTAACAGCAAATCAGAAATCTGCTCAGCGAGCTCTCTGTTTTGAGATACAAATGAAATTCTGCACCCATTTCTTCTCTGAAAAATAACTGAACCATCTCCATCATACAAAGAACGTATTAAAAATCTTATATTTCTTAAATGCAGTTGCATAATATATTCTGGAATCTTTTTGATATCTCCTTTTTCAAGTAAATTCTTATCTAACTTATTAAAAGCATCTGCAACTTTCATGGAAATAACCCTAACTGAGTATTGTTTTCCTCGCTTAGTAATAGAAGGCGTAATCTTAAAGAATTTTTCAACAGCTTGTTTGTAATCTTTAATTAAGGTTATATTATTATTTCCAAATTGTACACCTACCTTTTTTCCATGATTTAGCTCGTAACAACCATCACTTAAATGATACCCAATTATTTTGCATAAATCATCATTTATTTTTTTATATTTTTTAGTTGAAACCAGTATCTTAGAAGGAACTGAAAAAAACATATTTTCTTTTAATTTTTCAGCAGAAACGATGGTTATTTTTCCATTTTCAACAATCCAGCACGGGTGTTCTGGGGTAACGCTTATTTCTCTGCCATTTGCCAATTCTATTTTAACAAATTCTTTTGGAGCAAGATGCCTGCTGACTTTACATGCATCCATAATCTTTGGTTTATTGAAATCAGTAGATAATAACTTGATTCCATTAACAGGAAGAATCTCACAATTAATTCCTTGAATAAGATTTTTTCTATTTTTTTCAATTAAAGTATCGACAAAATTTCCAATTTTTACATATTTGCCATTTGAAAACATTAATTTAAAATCTGGCAGCATGCATTGCTGCTCCATTGCCTCATGCAAACCACTTCGGTCTTGCTCATTCATTTTTTCCATCTCATCAATACAAGCTATTCCTTTATTTGCCAAGACCATTGCTCCTGCTTCTAGTGCCCAGCCTCTTAAGAATTCATCACGAACAACAGAAGCTGTTATTCCTGCCTGGCTTGCTCCTTTTCCTGAAACATAACGACCTTTTGGAGCAATATTTGAGATGAATTTTAGCATAACTGACTTAGCAACTCCTGGGTCTCCAACTAAAAGCACATGAAAATCTCCTCTTACAGTTGTGCCATCACTCCGCTTTTTTCTGACTCCAGAGAGAAGCTGCAGAGCAAGAGATAATTTGATTTCATCGTAACCAAAAATACTCGGAGCCATACTTGCTGAAAGTTTTTCATAAATCTTAGGGTCAGCAGCAAGCTCTGTTATTTCTCTTTCATCTTCTTCAGATATTTCAAGTTCTTCAAAAGTCTCTTCCTTGGGAATGACGCTATTTGCTTCTATAGCTAAATCAAATCTTGTTGAAATTCCACCTGTCTGAAGAGGCATAGGAATTTCTTTTAATAAGCCGATGACTTTAATTTTTGAACCAGGAGTTGTTCTTTCTTCCATCTTTGGATCAACCAAATCTTCTTTCAAGAAAACAGACATTCTTCTTGGCTGTTCTCCTCCTTCTAAGCTTTCTGGAGCTTCTTCAATTACAATTCTTTGAGCATCCACCATTTCTTTGCTTATCAGTTTAAAGTTCATCTTTCTTCCGCAGGAGCATCTTGAAGGCTCTCTAAATTTCTTATCAACTTGAAGAACTGAAATTACAGTACCGCATGAAGGACACTCAAATTTAGCATTAACTATCTGGGGCCTTACATCTGAAGCCTGCCTAACAATCCCATTAATATCTATTAATTGATTGAGATGTTTTGCCCTGATATCTCTTATCTTAATCATTTGAGAAGCAGGAAGATCTGTAAGCCTGACTCTTGCATTTTTAATCAAGCCTAGCTCATCTAAGGCAAGTTCAAATATAGCTAAGACTTCCTCTGGCTTTGCTAATAGCTGATCACCTAGCTCATGTGAAAAAGAAACAATCTCTTGAAATGATATTGGAACAGATTTATTGCCTTTCTTAGCAACTTTTCCAATCTCATTTTTATAATACTCTAAAAACTCCTTTGCTTCAATAATTAATTCTTCTCCCATTTTATCTTATTCCTCCTTGCCCCTCAACCCTGAGAAAAAGCCCCGACTTATATATTTATAGTTTATTGTGAATAAAGATATATTATAGATTGGGACTAATAAAAGGATATAAAAAGAAAATAAGGGAATTACATGACTTTTTTGATGTTCTTGATCAACTTCTTCATGGCATCTTCTAATTGTGGCTTGTTCTTTGTTCCTGTACATACTAACTTACCATTGCTAAATAATAGAAAAGTTGCATTTGGCTCATCTAACTTGTAAACTAAGCCTGGAAACTGCTCTGGCTCATACTCTGTGTTCTCGAATTTTAAAGCTAGTTCATTCAAGTTCAATTGTAAATTAATTGAACCTGAAGCTACAATATTCTGAACAGATATCTTTGGCATTCCTGAAACTTTGACCCCTATTTTTCTGAGCTGTTTTATGACTTGCAAAATAACTTGCTTTACTTGCGCTGTGCTCTTTGTTCCAGTGCATACTAAATTTCCAGAGCTGAAAACTAAGACTGCTGATTTTGGACTCTTTATCCTTAGAACTAAGCCTGGAAACTGCTCGGGATTATATTCTGTATTTGCCTGGCTCCTAACAAGTTTGACAAGAGGAACTTTTGTTCCAAGAGAAGCAGTCGCGACAATATTCTGAATTTTTAGATTAGACTTCATTTTTATCACTAGCAAGCTATAAAATATATGCAAAATGGCTTTATAAAGCTTTTTAAACCTCTCCTCGAGAAGAAAAAAGTTTTATCTTCAAATCTAAGATTAGAACTTCAATTTTCTTGAAATCTTCCCAAGATTTTTGTACATTGGTCCTTTGCCCTGCTCTGAACTTACTCTGAAATCAGCAATCTTTTCTGTTTTATTAAAATCAAAGATAGCTGTTTCTATTGAATCTTCATAAAGAAATTGCTCATATGTCTTGTCAAAACCCCTTCTATGCCTTGCTTTGGCTCTCTTGAATCTTATTAAAGGACTTGCTTCAATAAGAATTATCTTCAATCTTAATTTTTTCTTGGCGTACTTGGCTTCTCTGTAATCTCTCAGGCCATCAACGACAAATCCCTTGTATTTTTCTTTATTTTCATTGATTGAATTAATTACCATATTAACCAGGATATTCTGGCCGAATTGTTTTCTGAGTTCAGCTTGAAGTTTTCTTAAATACTTTCTTGAGGGATGTCTTCTTCTTTTTTTTGCTTCTTGTCTTAGAAAATTGCCCATAGTAACCTGCTTGAAACCATATTTTTTGACAAAGAAGTCAGCAGCAGTGCCTTTTCCAGAAGCAATTTTTCCTATAATTCCTACTACCTTGAGTTTTTTCTTTTGTTTCATCTTAACCTCTTTTTGATAAAGAATGAAAGAATTTAAAGTTTTTAAATAATATGTTAAGTATAATCAAAAACTTTAAAAGCCCTGAGAATTTTTTTATGCATGCTATTTAAACACAGGGGTGGCTTAGTGAGAGTTGTATTAGCCCTAGGTCTTCTATCTTTTTTAAATCCCCTACATGGCGCAGATTTGGGAAATATTAATATTGCAAAACAAAAATTTAGGACCAAGTCTCGTGAAGAGTCTGTTCTTGGAGAAGAAAAAGCAGGAGCTTATTTTTATAAACTAGATGGTGACAGAACTCTTTTCTATCAATCATCAACTTCTAGCGAGAGGATGGGGCTTGTGCTTAGTGAGATAAGGAAAAATATACTGACTATGTCTGGAGGACTAAAAGCAAGAATAATTATTGATGGGATGTACGGAGTTTCAGATGGTAATCCTGATACAACTTTCTATGAATATATTCCCCAAGACGAATCAGGAATGAATCTTGCCAAAAGTGTGTGCAGGACCAATCCTACAGGAGATATGAAATATGAAAAACCTGATTCAAGGGATACTCTAAGTTTAAATCAGGCCCTTATTGATTTCTCACATAAATAGAATTAATTTTATTATGTTTGTCCTTCTGATAATCCTTTTCTCTGCCTGATTTGCCTGATTATCTTATCTTGTAAGTCAGACGGGACCTTACTAAACATCTGGTCAACTAAAAAAAATGATGCTCTTCCCTCTGTGGCTGACCTCATATCATTTGACAAGCCAAACATTTCTGCTACTGGCAAGATAGAGTGGACAATAAGCCTATCATCTTCTTGTTCAACCCCTAGCATCTGTCCTCTCCTACTCTGGATGATTCTTGTAACATCATTTATGAATTTGTCTGTGCACTCAATCTGGATTTTCTGCAATGGCTCATATAAAGTTGGTTTAGCATCCATTATACATAATCTCATTGCATCTCTGACAGCAGGAACAACTTGTGCAGGCCCTCTGTGGATTGCATCTTCATGCAACTTTGTATCAACTAAAGATACTTTTAATTTTACACATGGTTCTCTTGCCAAGACACCCTGATCAACTATCTGCTCAAATGCAGTCATAACAAGTTCAATGACTTCTCCAATATGGACTTCTCCTCTTGTTTTGTCGAGCAATACACAGTCATCATAAATCTCTTTGTATTGTTTTGCTTCGTTATTTTCTATGCCTAGACTGACAAGTTTTTTGAAAAGAACCTCATCTTTTTTCTTGACTTTCATATTTGGAATTTCTTTTGCTTTAATTGCTTCATAAACAGCATCTTCAAGAGGCTCGACTTTCATAAAGAAAACATTATGTTTATTTGGACTTCTTCCTTCAAATTCTCTGCTTGGTTTGCTGATGCTCTCCCTATAAACAACAATAGGCGGGGTTGTATTTATTTCAACATTCTTCTCTGTCCTTATTCTATTAGCTATAATTTCAAGATGAAGTTCACCCATTCCAGATAATAGGTGCTGTCCTGTTTCTTCATTAATCTGGACTTTTATACAAGGGTCTTCTTTAGTGACTTGTTTTAGAACAGAGACTAATTTTGGTAAGTCAGCTGCTTTTTTAGCCTCTATTGCCTGCGTGACAACTGGCTCAAAAATATGCTTAATCTCCTGGAAAGCTTCTTCTGGCTCAGAGGTTATTGTTTCGCTTGTGTTTGCTACAATGCCCCCAAGAGCACAGACATTACCTGCAGGAATCTCTGGCAAGGGCTCTGTTTTTATACCATCATAAATAAAAACTTGCTGAAGCTTCTGCCTTAATTTTGCTTGATTAAGATAAACATCTATGCCCTCTCTCAGTGTTCCAGAGAATAATCTGCCGACAGAAACTTCCTTACCTGTCCTTTGATCAACAATTATCTTTGTTATAATAAATGCAATTTTTCCTTTTGGATTGCAAGTCATCAGGTCTTTTCCAAGTTCAGAATCTAAATCTCCCTGCCAAATTTTTGGAATTCTGTATTTCTGTGCCTCAACAGGACTTGGATGATGTTTTATAACAATATCTAAAATGACTTCATATAAAGGGGCGTTCTTCCAAATCCAGTCTTTTCTTTCTTGCTCTGGCAATTCATAAATTTTAGTAATGTCTTTGAAACTTACATTTTTCTTTTTCATGAAAGGAAGGCTTAGAGCCCAGTTATCTCTTGCAGAGCCAAAAGCAACAGAGCCATCAGTAATATTTACTTTCCACTTTTCTTTATACTCTGGCTCAGCTATTCTTTCAATTAATTTATTGAAATTAGCAATAATTTTGACAATTCTCTCTTGCATTGCTTCTGGACTTAGTTTTAATTCTTTAAGCAGCCTATCAAATTTATTTATGAAGAGAACTGGCTTAACTCTCTCTCTTAGAGCTTGTTTAATAACTGTTTCTGTTTGAGGCATTATTCCTTCTGAAGCACAAACTAAAACAATTGTTCCGTCAACTGCTCGCATTGCACTTGTGACATTTCCTGAGAAGTCGACATGCCCCGGAGTGTCAATCAGATTAATCAAATATTCCTTGCCCTCAAATTCATGGACCATTGAAACATTTGCAGAATCAACAGTCAATAATCTTTCTTGTTCATCAGCATGCTGCCAGGTCATCATACCTTGATCTAGGCTGCCTGCATATTTTGAAGCCATCATTCCTGCTGCAGCCAGAAGATTGTCAGTCATAGCTGTCTTTCCATGATGAATGTGCGCACTTGTGCAAACATTCCTGATTTGACTTTGTTGACTAACAAGTCTGTTAAACTTGTCAATTCTTGATTCTTTTTGTGCCATGAATAGTTTTACGAAAGAATGTTTAAAAAGGTTATGTTTTCATACAATAATCTTTTTATAACGTTATATCGTGTGTTTTTATGGATGAGACACGGCTTGAAGCATTAGTTAGGAAAAAAGGTTTGGAACTTAAATGGGAACAAACTGAAACAACTACTTGGGAAGATGGTCCAAGAGTTTTTGTGCTTAATTCTGGGAGTAGAAGTAAAAAATTAGGATTACAATCTCTCAAAGGTTTCTCTGTTTGT
>CAYPSK010000024.1:0-1390 GCA_964413705.1 Candidatus Woesearchaeota archaeon
GTGCAAATAGGGTGTTCCTGACACTGACTAGTGAGGGGGGAGATACAACAAATCCTGTCGCTGTCCAGGGAACAAATCCAGTTGATAATTATAATTCTTCAAGTTCTTCTCTGACATTTGACATGAAATGCTATGATAATATTGCTGTTTCATCAATTCAAATTTATGCTAATTGGTCTGGAAGTTATGTTTCTGTTTATTCAAATTATTCTTATACAAATAATACTTGGATTAATATCACCATTGCAAGTATACCAGATATAAACAACTCTAAATGGGCTATTTATTGCAATGATACTTCAAATCTTCTTAATAATACTTTAAATCGGACTTTGAATATGATAATACCGACAGTAGCTTCAAATGTTAATGTTACATTAGTTACTCCTATAAACAATTATAATTCTTCAAATTCAACAATTTCTTTTAATTGTACTGCAAATAGCACTTCAAATATTTCTAATATCTCTTTATATGGAAATTGGAGTGGGGGATGGCATAATAATTATACCAATGTTAGTTGGTGTTATCAAGAAACAGCCAATGTTTCTACTTCATGTGGTGGTTTATCAACAGGAAATTATACTCTTGGGGGATATTGGCAAATAGTCATAGACCTCCCTCATAATCTATATGATGGAGATTGGAGTACTAGGTCGATGGCACTATATGAAAATTATTCTTATTTACTTATTAACTATACTAAACCTGCTAATAGTCTATCCAGTTCTGTTTGGCAAGTAAAAAGTGATACTGGTTATACTACGGAAACTGTTAATTACACTTTATTACAATCTTGTTGGGATTATAATTCAACAACAATTTTATTAAAAGCAGCTTCAAATCGTACTGATGTATGGAATAATAGTGTGAGACTTTCATGTTTTAATTCAACTGGTTGGCAAACTTTACTTTTTGCAAATGTAGAATTTGAAAATAATCTTTTAATTTATGAAGAAGCAATGTGGTGGGATATTCCACAAACAAATAATACTTATCTAGAAGAAAACTTAACAATAAACGATGGTTATTATTTATGGAATTGTTATGCTTGTGATATAGATAATAATTGTAGTTTTGCTAATTCTAATTATACTTTTTCAGTAGATACTACCTTTCCAAATTTATCTATAGATTATCCTTCAAACAATTCATATTTTAATTACGCCCCTTATATAAATGGAACTTGTAATGATTCTTGGATAGGAATAAATTATATTTATACAAATGCAACAGAATATTCTGATTTAGATGGAACTTCTCCTTTTAACTTTACAAATCTCTCTGCCCTGTCAAATGGAATTTATCTAATTAAAGTCTCTTGTAATGATAGTGCAAATAATATAAATTCTTCTATAGTTAATTTTACTTATGATAATATTTATCCAAA
>CAYPSK010000024.1:1490-11452 GCA_964413705.1 Candidatus Woesearchaeota archaeon
ACAGAACAAGGAACAGGAAAGTATGAATTTTCTATGGGTTATGGTAGTTCTAGAACTAGAAATATTGTTTTTTATAATACTGGTACTGATAAAAGAACAATATCCCTATCTTGTTCTGGGGATTTATGCAAATATATGGTTTTTGATAAAACCAGTATAGAGTTACCAGCAGGTCTTGAAATTGCAACTTCTATTCCGTTCACGATAACTATTCCCGAGAATGAAACTGCCAAGGATATGACTGCAAATATTATTGGATTGGATGATCTTGGATTACAGAATATTTTGACAATTCAAGTTGGTTTAGGACAAGCCAATGTCTTTTTAGATATATTAAATAACTTTCCAAATAGCAAAAAGGTAGGAAATTCTAACATTCCTTACTGGATCATCTTCCTGGTAGCATTGGTATCTATCTTCTTTTTATCTTGGCTGATATTAAGAAAACTTCTATTGGGAATATTCATTTCAGTGCTGATTAGCATTGTTGGGGCATTCATTTTTATGATATTCGTATAATTTTACCAATTGTTTTCTAAGCCCCGTGCAAAGTTGCTAAGCGATTGTCTCTTTCTAAGGTTTTTTGTCCTTCTGAGATCATAGTCGCTTTTTGTTTTCTTTGTAAAATATTCATCGGCTCTTTTGAATAAACGCAAAATCATTTTTTGACGTTCAGCATCTTTTTTCATATCATCTCTTTCTTCTTTAGAAAATAGTCTTTTGACTTCTTTAGTATCATAATCATCAGACCCTACTGGTACCAACACAGCCTTAATCTTTCCTTTTGAAGAAGAAGTGATGCCAATTAACCCCAGATAGAACAATTTGTCAAGGTGAAATTTTAGAGTCCTATGCTGAACACGTATCTTCTTTGCCAGCCCTAAGACGCCTAGACCATTAAGACTGTGTTTAGGAAGTTCCTTTAGAATTTCAAGGTCTATATGATCAAAATATATCCTTGATCTGATGCCTCTGCCACGCTTTTTCATTTTTGTCCTCTTTTCTTATACTAAAGATAGAAAGTTGTTTCTTATAAAGTTAATGGTTTTTGAAATACAATTGTGTTTTGGGGATAAGGGGAATTACAAATCCATAATTTCTTTGAATTTGTCCTTGAACTCAACATAAAAATTAGGATTGATTATCCAATAAAAATCACTTTTTTTATCACTAGATCTTCTTTTTATTAAAATACCTAAACTTTCGAAGGCAGATAAAACATTTACAATTTTACTATAAGTTGGAAATTTGACTTTGTTTTTTCTCAATAATTTTTCTATTGTTCTAATGTGGTCTGTGGAAGACTTATTCAAAGCAGATTTTAGAAAAAATAGGCGTTCTTTTCTTTGTATTTCAGGAATAAAAAAATGAACTCCATAAGCAACAAAAAGATGTTTATGTATTGGATTATTACGTATCTTTTCTTTATCCGAACGAGAAAAATTTACATTATAAATTTGAATAATTGCCCCTTTATATAAATCTCGAGGACTGAGGGGACATTGTTTGTTAAGAAAGTTTTTGAGAACCCACATCTCCATCGGCAACAATATCGTTCCTAAAAGCATAATATCCCCTTTTGCCTTTGGGTGTTGCTCAAATAACAAAACCCTGGGGTTCTCCTCAAATGATTCTTTTTCCATTAGAATGATATACCCCCCAATTTATAAAACTTTCTAATAATTGATACAAACCCCTACAAATAGGAACATTTAAATACTAGAGTTACTATCAATTTGTATCAATTAAATGATACAAACTAAAAATAGATAAAAAATGAAAACACAAAAACAGATACTGATTCATTGTGATGAAAAAACATTCGATCAGATTAAAAAAGCCTCAGAAGAAAAGAAATTATTAGTCGGACCTTTTTGTCGGATGATTTGCCATCAAGAGTCAATTAAAATTTTACAAGAGGTGATTCCAAATGTTGCCTGAGCCCGAATTTGAGCAATTGATGCGAGATGCAGAACAGCTCGCAGACGATCTAAATTCTGGCCGAGCTCGGATTGTCTATTCAAAAAAATCACAATCACTCAAGGGTAGGGCAGGCCATGTAACCCCCGTCATTGAAAATTCTCAAAATAAATCTATTGCTTGTATAAATTAATAAAAAATAAAAAAGAGGAAAATGGATCAAAGCCCAAGTCAAAGCAAAGATGTTTTTAATGAATTCTTAGGAAAATTTGTAAAAGTTGTTTATTCCGATGGTTCTCAAACTGCAATTATGAAAGGTACAATCACTAATTCAGACGATGGCTTTCTTTTTGTCCAAGGAGATTTTTGTCAAAAAATTATAAGTAAAAAAAATATCCAAAAAGTCGAGGTGATCAAATGATTGATCAATTTTTTTCGAAAACAAAGAAGATAATCAAAACAGAATATGGCAAAGACATCTCTATCTACTTTGGAAAAGTAAAAAAAGGCATACTTGGTAAGGCACAAATAAACCGTAATAAGATAATTGTCGCAGAGAGATGGCCTAAAAATCTTGTGCGCCCTGATGTTTTGTGGGATGTCCTTCTTCATGAGGCATCGCATTTTAAAGTATTACATGTTCGAGCATTCCAAGAAGTAAATGGAGAATTCCAAGCGACTAAAGTAGACTTAACAGACCAGAAGACATTTCATACTCCTGCTTTTAGAAGAGAATTAAACAGACTAAGGAAAAAATATCCCTTTGAGGAGTTTTCCAGATGAATGAGCAAAAAAGTGGTGAATTAGATCCTTCTCAGGCCATGAGACAATGCAAGCACTTCGATAATTGTCAAAAAAACAAATGTCCCCTAGCTGTGAATTATGATTCTTTAAAGAATTTGCCCCAGGATGAACTTCTGTTCAACTATGAACCCTGCAAGTTCAGAAGGAGAGGACGGCATAAAGTTGGCTTAAAATACAACCTAAAAAACCAGGGCTTAACTCTTAGGGAACTATCTGCTCAGAAAATGCGGGCTTTAAACCTCTCTTTTTCAAAAGAGGGTACAAATATGCATCAAGAACCAGACAACTCACTTTCTACTCAAGAAAACAGCCAAAAAGTGCCTAAGATTGAAGATTTGGAGCGGGCTGCGGGCCAAGAAATCGGCAAGGAGAGTAAAACATGACTAAATTATATAAAATACAATTTATCAAGGAAACTGAATTACATAAAGTTGGGGATTTAGGTAACGCAAATAAGAAAAATGCTGAAGCTTATATTAACAATGGTTATGCTGTTTATGTTAAAGAAAAACCTTCTGACAAAAAAGTAAAGGAAAAACCTAAGAAACTAACTAAAAGAGCTATAAGGGAACTTTGCCAAGAAGCTGGTATCAATACAGACTTAAAAACATTCATCTTTGACGAAAAAGAAATAATTCAACAAAGGGTTTTTACATCGCATTTGTTAAATAAAGAAGTTTTTGGTTTTGGGATATTACTTCCAAGAACGGAAGACCTCTTAGGTAAAAACGGGAATGTGGTGGGTACTTGTCAAAAATGGCGAGCAGTGGATATAACCTCAGAACATCGGGGTTTGGTTGTCTCCCAATGGTTTCAGACCGAGTATAAGATTAGTTTTGAAGGCACCCCTTATGAAATGCGATTGCGGTGGGAACTAAAAGATATTGATGATTTCTTGCATAATGAAAAACAGACTAAAATTGATGGGAAGGCGTTATTTGATTCTATAAAAAAACAATATGAACATTACTTATTTTTTAGGTCAAAAGAATGGTATTCTGTAAATTCCTTGTGGGACATGGGGACTTATGTTCATCAATTATTCTCTGCATATCCTCTAAAGGAAAATAGGGGATTGTCTGGAACTGCAAAAACGAAAACAATGCTCGTTAGTTCTTATATGACTTTAAATGCAACGGATATAATGACTAATCCTTCTGAATCAACTTTATTTAGAGAAACTGAATTATTAAGACCAACTAAATATGTTGATGAAGCAGAAAAACTTTTCAAATTTACAAAAGAAGGCATGGAAGCAGACAATCGTGTTGAATTACTTAATGCTTCCTATATAAGAAATGGCAGTGTTCCAAGACAAGAAAAAATTGATGGGCAGTATGTTACTAAATGGTATCATGTTTATTCCCCAACACAAATAAGCTCGATAAACGGTTTATATGGGGCAACAGAAACCAGGGCGATTAGTCAAACGCATACAAAGGCACCAGATACTGATATTAGAGGGGAGAATGATCCAGAAGACGATATTGAGGATATTAAATGGAAAAAAATCAGAAATAGTCTTTATAGATGGGCTTTAGAAAATTGGAAGGATATTTATTCTAGTTATTTAAATTTTGATATTGCAACAAACCTTAAAAAAAGAGATTTACAGATATGGAAACCTTTACTTGTTCTAGCGAAAATTATTGATGAAAAAGAACTATTACCTCAAATTATTTCTTTTGCTGAAAAATTATCTGAACAACGGAAGAATGATAATCTTAGTGAAGGAAGTTTAGATTATAAATATTTGACTTGCCTTAATGATCTGTTGTTGAGCAGGACTTCTGACAAAACTGACAAAATTTATGTTGAAGATATTAGAATAAAGTATAATAATTCTTATGGTACTTTAGATGAAAAGAAATCAAATAAGTCTATTTCAACTCATCTAGATAAGTTAGGATTTAAGGAATTAAGAAATAAAGACAGAAGGGGAGCTTATTATGATTTAACAAAGAATATTTTTGATGAAATTATTACTCCATTAACTAGGGATTTTATGGTAGAGTCAGACAAAGATAAAGAACAAGAAGAGGAAAATAAGAAAAAATCATCACAATCATCACAATCATCACAATCAAGAGAGAAACAACAAGAAATATGTGATGAACAGGTGACGAATAGCGATGAATTTAATGATAAAGATAAGAAAAAATGTGACGAATGTGATGAAAGTGACGAAAATGACGAATCCCCAGAGCAAGACACTTCTGAAATTGAAAAAATAAAAATTAATTTTACGGAGGATAATTTACATGAATCAAGCTGAATTAGCC
Source organism: Candidatus Woesearchaeota archaeon (assembly GCA_964413705.1). Lineage (GTDB taxonomy): Archaea > Nanobdellota > Nanobdellia > Pacearchaeales > UBA284 > JAPLYB01. The sequence goes on from CAYPSK010000024.1 coordinate 6,497, forward strand.
AAAAAAATGAATTGGAAATACATCCAAAAAAACGAGATAGTCATAGAGTTTGATGACTATGAAACAGAAGATAAGCAAGTGATACTAATTAGACCAAAACAACTGGAAGCAGTAAATAGCACAAGTTATAATTTAGCAAAAGCAGGTTATTGTTTTGAAGTCTGGTATGCAGAAGGCCAGAGAAGTTGTCACATTCACTTGAAAAACTTCCCAGAACCTCTAAGCCAGGTCTACAAGGAAGCTTTCATTAAGAAGTATGTTCCAAGTGAATGGTTACAGTATGCTGACTTGAAAATGTGCGAGCCCAACCATCTTGTTGCAGCAGAGGGCAGATTGCATTATAAATACAAAACTCCAAAACTTTTAATCCATAGATTTAATGAGAACTTTGCTAATTATATTGAGCCAGAGCTTGTTGAACGTTCAACAATAAAAGAAATTGAAAGGCCAAAACTAACCCCTAATGAATATAGAACAACACTCTCAGCTAAAATTGCAGCGAAGATTCTTATCACTGCAATCGCAGATCAGTTTGGTTTAGAACCTTTTAATTCTTCCAAGAGGGTTTGTCCTTTCCATGCAGATGGGCATCCAAGTCTATCTCTAGACAATTCAAGAGGATGGTTCAAATGCTTTGGATGTCAAGCTCATGGAGGCATCGTAAAGTTCTATGCTATGCTCAAAGAGATTAATCCTAATTTTAGATTCCATAATAAACTTCCCGAAAAACCCTTGCACCCCTTACAGGAGGCCTCACAATGAAAGTTTGGCTTAGTAGAGACACCCGAGATATTTTGACAAAAAAGGCAAAAGAAGAGAACATCAAGCCCAGCAAATTAATTAGAGAGATCATAAAGCAGTGGACTGTGGAAGAAAGACAAAACAAACACACAATTAAACTACTTCGCAACGGAATCTTTTAGGATATAAAAGTGAGACATAGATGTTCAGTTTGTGGAACCATCACGGGATTTTCAAGAACAAACAACCCAGAGATAATTGTTTGTACAAAATGCGGGACTAAATATCAAATTAAATTATTTGAAATAAACGGAGAAAAACAAATTTGAAAGGAGGTAAAAAGAAAAAATGAATAAAAAACTAAAGTTAAACTGGAAGAAGTATGCAACAAAAGAAAAACATCCATTTGTAAGTGAAGTAGCCATTGGCGTTTCAATTGAAATAGATCCAGACTATAGCTATAACATAAATCAAAACGGAGAGATCACCAGGTTCAAAAGAAAACAAGAAGGTCATCTCGAAATAGTTTTATAGAGAGATGGTAAGCACACTATTAGCTGGCATCCTAGTGTTGCTCGGTCTAATTATAAATGTGTTTTGCAGTGGGCTGGGCAGCGCCAGGGATGTTTATCTCGCCAATCAACACATAATAAAAACATTGAAGAAACTAAAACAAAAAAGAAAATGAAAGAGACAGAAACAATTGCCGTTGCAGGGTTATATCATAGAGCAAGTAAAACAGACCAGACAACAATCCAACAAGAGAGTAAAACAAAAGAACACTGTGAAAGGAATAACATTAAGATCTATAAAGTTTATTCTGAGGTCGGGCAATCAGGAGCTAAGACTAGCAGACCTCAATTAGATTTACTGCTGCAAGATATGAGAGAGAGGAAGTTTAATTGTGTTGTTGTTCTAAAGTATGATAGACTTGGGAGAAGCACAATCCACTTGCTTCAAGTTCTGGAAGAGATGAAGAGTCTAGGAATAAGATTGATTGCCGTTGAGCAGAACATAGACACATCAACTCCAATGGGCAAGTACTTTGTCACAAACCTTTGTGCCTTGGCAGACCTTGAGAGAGAAATGATTATTGAAAGGACTTGTGATAAGCTAGACTTCTATCAGCAAGAGATAAAAGAAAAGGGTTACTTCATAAATAAGAAAGGGAAGAGATGCACTTCACTTGGAAGGCCATCAGGAAGTAAAGATAAACATTACAGAAAGAGAGGCGGGTATTATCTGAGATACGCCAAACAATCCACCCCCTAGTTTTTAGCCTCTTTTTAACTAAGCCAAAACAAAACAAACTTTCGCTCGATTGTTAGGGTTTGTTCTTCTGTACCCCACTAACCCGCCTTAAAACCTTCTTATAATACTCTTTAGATATACCCCTCGAAAATTCCATCTAATTATTATACAAGTCCAAAACGCAAGTATTAACAACTTGTTATAAAAATATAAACATAAATATCTTTAGAAGCGAAACATTTAAATATTACAAAAGCATTTGAAATACAAGTCTAATCTAAACAAAAATGGAAAAAACAAAGAGAGAACGTAATTTACTGACGATATATGTCAGAGATTCTTATAAACCTGCGGTGTTGCTTTTCCAGAAAGCAATCGAAACAGATAAAAAAATCTTACAATATAGAAGTAAAAAGAATGATAAACTTTTGTCTATTGCTATTTGTAGGCTTATGTGCGATTACTTGAAAAAGAAAGAGCAAACCGAAGCAGGTAATGTTTCAGAATCACCACAAGAAACTTTAGGAGATGCAACATGAACGATAAAGATATGTCTATGTTGAAGGATGCATTCTCAAAAACAAACAACAAAATCGAATACGCCAACACTAGAATTAATGCTATTGAAAAAGAGATAGGACAATGGTTAGATGATGAGAAGAAAAGAAAACAAAAAGAGAAAAAAGAAATATCTGAGGTAAACAACCGCCTAAAAACATTTAAAGAAATAGATGATGCAATGCTCAATTTACAATCAGATCTTAAAGCAAAACAAGAAGTGCTTGCCAAGATAAATGTAGATGCCCTCTTTAAGGAGTTTGAAGAGGAGGCTAAGCCATCCCTAAATGTTAGATATGAGAAGACTCTGGCATATATGGATAGCCTTCAAAACAATGCTAAGATTAAGTCCGAAGAATATGATGCCAGAATGCTTAACTTAAACAATTGGGTGAACAATTCTACAAAGAAGTTTCGACAATCAGCAAATGAATCTTTGGAGGCAATACATTCTATCAAACAACAGGTAGAGAAGAATGAAATAAAAATCCAATCAAATCCCATTGTGAATGAACAAGAAATCAAAACAGTTAAAACAAAGCCATCTAAAGAGAGTTCTGTTAAAAAAGATAAATTTGTTGATCCAGGAGAGCAACCCAATGAAGAGGAGGCCATAGATTCAGAATGAACCCCCTAAAACTCAGGATACTGAAGAAGTTTGAACTAAACTATGGGTGGAAACGCAATATTCAGATAGATAAAATTGTTATTGACCAATCCTCCCCAATCCGTACTGAAGGGAATCTCATGCACTATGTTTATTCAAAACACGGATGCGGTCGCTTCCTTATACTTTGTAATCAGAAAAAAATTCAGGGCTTCTGGAAATTCTGGTTAGGCTGGTGTAATGAGAATGGCTACATAAGAGACATCAACAAAAACAAAGATCTTGAGAGAGCAAAGATTGCCTTAGCCAAAGCTAAACAGGAGGACAGAGAAACTTTTCAAGAAGACGTAGAACTTGAGAGGGGGCTGGCTGTCGTAGAGGGAAAACAAAAAAGAGTTGGCCCCATTGGCTTAATATCTAATCGCCCCGGGATTTTATATCCATATGAAGATTTTTAATTAAAAAACATAAAAACAAAAACCTTTTAGAAGTGTTTTGGTTATTATACAAATAGGAAATATCAAAAAAGAGATATTCAAATCTAAAGATATTTATCAAGATAAAGACAGCATTTAAGATTTGTTACGTTGGCCTTTGGTTACAAACAACTTTATGGTGTGCTCCATCTTCTCCATCCTTCCTGTTAATGCAGCAATTTTCTTTTCATATTCATCCTTCTTTTCTGGAGGCAAGTCTTCAATATGAAATATCTGGTCTTTGAGCATTTTCTTTATTGCCTCGCTGTTTGTGTGGTCATAAACATAAGACATATCTCTATTATGTCCCATAAAAGACTGGGCTGTGTCTCGGCTTATCTTATTCTCTCTAGATAAACCATAAAGTTCTGAGGCTTTCGAATGTCTGAGAAGGTATAACCAGCCCTTCCTCCCCAGGGCTTTCTGTGTTAGTCCTCTGAACCATAGACTTAGAGTATAGCTATTGACTGGTTTGTTTATATCGTTCTTGCTATGAAAGACATAAACTCCTTTTGTTTTGGTGTTCTCTTGCTCTTCTAAAAGTTTTTTTAGATAGAATGTGGCCTCTTTGACAAAAACGGTTCTGGCCTTTTTGGTCTTGGTCGCATAGATGCTTAGCTCAGAAATATCTTCATCTACATTAAACTTGATGTCATCCCATTTGATTAGGCCAACTTCACCTGTTCTTAAACCAGCTTCAAACTGGGTTAATATCCATGCCTTAAAGAACATCTTGGTTTCATGCTTAACTAACTTTTCAATATCCTCTTTTGTAAAAAGATTTTTCTTATTGATTCTATCTTGGTTGTTTGGCTTCTTTATTTTAATGTCTTCTAATCCCTGAAACCTTGAAGACCAATCTTTAAAGCTATATTTCAAAAGGTTTTTGAAATCTAATAAGACATCGTTCTTAGTGCTATCTCTAAAATCGGATTTTTTAATCAGGAAGATAATTTGTCTATACTCCTTTAAATCAAGATGATGCCAAGATGATCCAATGACTTGGAATAGTTTTGTAATTGTTGTTCTCGTATCAATAAGTTTTGAGTTAGAAGTCATGCCCCGAGCAACCCGATACCTCAGATATTCTTCTATAAACTTTTGATCCTTCTTTACAAAACTTTTAAAAACTCGGTCTGTCTCTCCTTTTTTATAATGAGGAAACTCATTTAACATAATACTTATAGAAGAAGACACTTTATAAGTGTTGTGTTTTAACGTGCCTCGGTAGCTCAGTGGCTAGAGCATGCGGCTGTAAACGGAGTTAACATGAGAAAAAAACGAACGTACCAAGACAGAAGAGAAAGTAACATAAGAAATGTT
>CAYPSK010000025.1:0-11366 GCA_964413705.1 Candidatus Woesearchaeota archaeon
TGAGAGCATTGCAAGCTGATCTTTTTTCTTTTTCTTTGACATGGCTTTTTCATCAGGTTCTACAAAAGCTAGGGGGAGAGGGCCAAGAAAACCAAAGCCGCTTGATTTTACCTTTACTTTTATGTGCCTTGCAAGTATTCCATGAGCAAATTCATGGGTTATTGCCATTATCGCAAGGATAATAATCCAGTGGATAAAATAAAAATTTGGCAGGCCTTGAATCTTAAAAATTTGTGGGGCATAGGGGATTACCGGCATTATTGGCGGGGCATTAGTTATCACTGGCATTTTAATCAATACCAATAGATTATAGACCAATAGTGCAACCATTATGAGCATAGCGAAATAGCCGAATGTTATTGAGAGATAAGAAATGACTTTTAATTGTTTATGAAACTTTTTGCTGAAATTATCCATAAATTTCAGACCAAATTTTGTTTTGTACAAGAAAAAAAATCCCTCTCTTTTTACTTTATGTTTGTTTTTATAAAGAAAGATAGCAGAGAATATACAAAAAAGTGCTAAAAGTCCTAAGTCTATATATATAAAATTCATTTTTTGTTTTGCCTCTTTTAAAGAAACTAGTAATAAGGGTATTTATTCTTTTTCTTATGAATGCATTTATGAGATTAGAGCATCTTCAAAACTAATTGATTAATCTCTGGACCACGGTTACCAAGAACTCCCTTAGGATAGATCAGCTTGATTGATTTTTTGAATCCCCCTATTGGTGGATGAAGCCTGAAGAATGGCTTTATTTTAAGATCAGTGAGGCTTGTTTTGCTTTCTAGAAGTTTTTTTATGGTTTCATCCATGGTTTTGCCTGCAAATTCAAGGGGTTTATCTCCTTGTTTTCTTGCTCTTTTCATCAGAAGTTGTTTGAGGGTTTCTGCATTAATCTCCCCAAAAGCAATATAGTCAATTGCTTTTTTTAGCATTCCTTCATTTTCTTTTGTTTTTTCAATTAATGTGGCAGCAAATTTTCTTTTTAATCTCAACATTTGCAGAGTTAATTCAATACCTTTTGAAACATCTACTTGACCACGAATTCGTATGGCAATTATTTTTGTCATTTTTTATCTTTGAATTGTTAATTTATCTATCTTTGGCAAGATGTTTGTGCTTATGCACTCTTGCTTTTATTTGATTATATATTTTGTTATTAATCTCCTTTATTATCTAGTTTATATAACGTCGTTTAATTTTCTTAAAGCCTTCATGCAGGCCTTTACCATATTTATCTTTGTTCTTGTTTGGCCAAAACTTAGGGTGTAGATGTCTTTTATTCCTGCAAGACTTAGGACTTTTTTGCATTCTCCATCTATGACCAGGCCTGTTCCTTTTGGGGCAGGCATAAGTATTATCCTTGAACTTCCTACCTTAGCTTCAACTTGGAATGGGATGCTATGGGGTTCTGAACATGTGCAATCAAAACTGCCACACCCTCTCCTTATTTTTATTATGTTCAGTTTAGCTCTCTGTAGTGCTTTTTGTTTTGCAGGCAGAGTTTCTTTTGCTTTTCCGTAACCTAATCCAACATGGCCGTTTTTATCTCCAACAACAGTCATGCACGCGAATGTTGGGACATTTCCTTCTGCGGTTTTTTTCTGGGTTTGTTTCCACGCCCGTCTTTTCCCCCCGCCGAATTTACCTTTTGATTGTCCAATCTTTATCAATTCAGATTCCATATTTGGGATAAGTGTGTCCATTATTTGCGGCTCAAGAATCTTTAGGTTCCTTTCAAAGATTTCTTCTACATTCTTTACCTTTTTCTCATGAACTTCTTTTCCAAGAACGGTTTTAGGTGTCCAATCCATAAGTTCCTGTGCTTCTCTCTTTTCTTTTCTTGATTTTCGATCTTCTATATCCCCTGCAGATCCTTTTCTAAATCTTTCTCTTCTATGTTCCATTTTTTATTTATTCTTTATTTTTTCTATTAATTTTTTTATTTTTTCTGGATTTTTAGTATGTTCACCAAGCAATCTTGATTCTTTTGGTAGCATCTTTTCATCACAATTTATCTCTAGTCCGGCATCTTTTGCCCCTTTGATGACTGCATATATCCTTGAACCAGGTGTTGAAGTATGTCTTCCAATATCTACAGTACATTTTTGAATATCCTCTTCTTTTGCTTTTTTTGCAAGCAGCATGCCTGTTGCATAGGCTGCTGGGATGTTTTTAAAAGATGACGGCCAGTCCAAACTTGTCAATTCTTTTGAATTTGCAATACAGATGGTGGAGTCTTGTGCTTCAGTACTTTTAATCAGTTGTGCGATTATATATCTATTTGATTTTCTTATAACTATTCTGGGATATTTTGATTTAAGCAGGTTCATTCGGGTGTTATAGTCTGTTTTTCCTTCTTTCTTCCTTCTAAATTTTGTTAGTGCCATTTTTTAACTTTTTTATTTAATATGCAAGTATTTATTATTTAATTTTTATTATGCGCTGAGTTAAGTTATTATTTTTGTTTGGTATAATCAATTATCTGCTGATTGCTTTTTATAACTCCTGATTTTAATAGGTTGTACATTTTTCTATATTGTTCTGTTGTAATCTTTTTGGTTTTTCGGAGGTTTTTTAAATAGAGTCTCAGTTTCCTTATTCTTGAAGGATAGTCTTCAATTTTTATTTTCTTTTTTATGCTTCCTGTTCTCCTTCTTCTGCCTTTTCTTTTTCTTTTTAGATGTCTTTTTCCCGCTCTTCTTTTGATTCCGTCAATTGGGCTTTTGCTGACTGCCCCGTCCTTGATTAGATCGAGGATATCTTGTTTTGTTATGGCTTCTTTAATTTCTGAGAGTCTTTCTGGGTCAAACCAGACTTTATTTTTTCCTATATTCATAACTTTTGCAGCCATCTTCTTTTGAGCTTGTAGTGTTTTCATTTTTTTACCTCGCTCTTATTTTCTTTCTTGACTTCTGCTTTAACTTTTATTTTTTCTTTTTTTAGTGTCTTTTTTATGTTCAGATTTAATATTTTCAGGTTTTTTTCTTTTGCCTTTTTTGCAATTTCTATTTTATTCTTTAGGCTCGTGTGTGCAACCACAATTATCTGATTTGGGCTTAGTTTGATTGAGTCAAGTTCTTTTGCGCTATGTATCTGCCTTGGTTCTTTTCCATTTATTAGGTGTCTTGTTTTTTTAGGAGAGCCGTAGCCAATGTCCGGCATTCTTGAATAGCTTTTCATCTTTTGCCTTATTTTGTTGTCTCGTCCTTTCTGCCTTCTCCATTTGATTTTCCTTTTGATCTTGAACCTCGGCTTCTTCTTTGCATCTTTTCTTACAAATTTGGGAATTTTCATTTTTTTATTTTGATTATAATTTTTTATTTTTTAATGTTTTTGGTTTAGTGTTTTTTTGCGTGCGTGCCTTTTTCCTTTTTAATTATCCAGAGCCCATCTTGAAAAACCCTCCTATCTCTGGCAGTAATCCTGGTCAGTCCTTCGAGTTTGGAAGCTTCTTGGCCTGCGACTTCTTTATCTGAAGCTTCTAAGGTAATTATATCATTTTCTACTTTAATTGAAACTTTTGGGTTTATTTCTATTATTCGGTCTTTTCTTTCTCCAAAGAAATTTTTTATGATCAATTCATTTTTTTCTACTTTTACATTCATTGGAAAGTGGATTGAGCAAATTTGGAGTTTGTATTCATATTTTTTGTCAAGGCCATGAATCGCGTTTTTGATATGGCTTACAAGAGAGTGTATGAGTTTTTTATCATTTTTGTTGGAATTTGCTTTTTCAATTATTAATTTATTACCCTCTACTTTGGCTGTTATGCCATTGATTTTATAGCTTTTCTTGATTTCTTCAGCGCCTTTCTTGATAATTATTGTTTTGTTCTGCAGTTCAAGGGTATGGCCTTCTGGAATCTCTATTATTTTTTGAATTTGCTTTTTCATTTTAGAATATATATGCAATTAGTGTTCCGCCAAGATTTTTCTCTATTGCCTCATTGTGGGTCATAATGCCTTTGTCTGTTGAAAGGATAATTATCCCAAAGTTCCTTGCGGGTAGGTATCTTTTGACATATTTGCGAATTTCCTTTTTCTGGACATAGAATCTCGGTTTTATTGAGCCGCATTTATTTATTTTTCCAATTTGGATAGTGACTTTCTTGAATTTATCTTCCTCTACTTTGAAATTTTGGATATAACCTTCTTTTTTCATTATCTTAAGGACATCTAGGATAAGGTTTGTTGCCGGAATGACGATGGTCTCTCTTTTACTTGCCTTTTTACAATTAAGCAAATCATTCATCATTGCACTTAAGTGATCTTTTACTACCATTTTCTATGTTTTTAGATAAATTTTCTAAAACCTATTTGTTCAGCGATATCTCTAAAACACTGCCGGCATAGATTTAGTTTATATTTGCTTATGTGTGCGCCATGTCTTCCACAGCGGCTGCATTTTTTTGAAGCTATTCCAAATTTTCTGTCTTTTGGCTTGCAATACTTTAAAAATCTTGCCTTTATTGCTGGTTTGTTATCAATCTGTTTTAGTATTTTTCTCCAATCGCTTGTCGTCATGTTTTCAAGTGTTTTCGGTTTTATTTATTATTATGCTTATTTATTTTTTGATTATTATTTAGAGTCTTGCTTTTTCTTCAAAAGGAATTGTGAAATTCTTTTGGAAAAAATCAAGGGTCTCTTCTTTTGATATCTGGTGTGCTTTATTTATCCTGTTTTTCTTTATTTTTCTTTCTTTTATTCTCCATCCACGCCTTTTTAGTGTGACTGCGACATCAAATCCCATGATTCCAATGTCTCTTTGATAGGGGATGTTTGGAACTTCAATGTATTCTTTTATGCCAAAGCTAAAAAATCCCTGATTGAATTGTTTCTTCTTGATATCTTTTGCTCCGAGAAGCAGATTTTTCAACATTGCGTGCGTGTTTTTTCTTATTGTCACCTTCCAGCCTATGTGCAAACCTGGGCGGATTTTGAATGCAGGTATTCTTTTTATTGCGAGGGTCTGCTTTGGTTCCTGGCTTGAAACAATTTTAAGTAATTTTTTCATTCTTTCAAGCCTTTGAGTATCTGCAGAGGAACCATGCAAGACGATGGAGTCTATAAATATATCCCTCATAGGGTTGGATTTTTCAGATTTTTCTTTATTTTTGATATTGTTTTTTTCTATTTTATTTACCATTTTTCTTCTATAACAATTATGTTTTTAATTGGTATTGTTGTTTTTTTATCACTGACTTCAATTTCAACGCTTGGGCCCTTGATATCCTTAACTTTTGCAAAATGGCCCTGCCATTTTCCTTTGATAATAAATATATGCGAATCTTTTTTTAGAGGCAAAACTTTAGAGATCGCTTTTTTATCCAAATCAATCAAAATACTGTCATTTGTCTTTATTTTTTCCTTGGTCAAGAAATTTCTTCCATCCATCAGATTTATTTGCATTTGTTTTTTATTGATTATCCTTTTTCCTATAACTTTGCTTACTTTGAATTTTGTATTTTCTATTTCTTTTAGAGAGAGTTTTCCTCCTTCAGTTATGGTGAAGATGTAGGATTTTTTTATTTTCTTGATGTGGATGATGTCTAGAAGACCGGGCCCGAATTTTTCATCAATAATCTTCTTATTGTTTATTTCGATTTCACCCTTTTTGATTATTGCTCTTGCTTCTGCTGCATTTTTTGCTAAATGAAGTATATCTCTTATTACTACTAGAAGCGATAGTGAGTGGGATAGGCTATGGGGTGATTTCGGAGCCATAATATATTTTACTCCTTTTCTTGGGATTGGCCAGGTATTTGGTATGGATTTTCTTTTCTGGTGCATTTTTTATTCCTTTATTCCTGTTTTATACTTTTATTTGATTTATTTATTCGTTTTTTGTCTTCTGTATTCAGTTCAATTATCTGTAAGTTTGAAGCATCAAATGAAACACTTATCTTTGTGCCGTCTTTTTTTGTCTTCTGTATACCTTCTAGGAATATTTTATTATTCTTGGCATTGATTTCAACTACTTTGCCCGTTCTTTTCTTAAATGAGCCTCGCATGACCTTGATGGTGTCTTTTTTTCTTAATGGCAAGGATCTTTTCTTATGTATTTCCCTTAGAGCTTTTGATAGGTTTGAGGAGATAAGCTTTCTTTTAATATGGTTTGGCGCTTGGGCGATGTATTTTCTCTGCTTTTTTGGTTTTTTACTGGATATCCAGTGTGATGAAAACTTTTTCATTTTATTTGTTTCTTATTTATTTTTCTTGTTTTTTAGTTTATTTTTAGATAATTGATGATGCAATTTTAGCTAAAAAAGGCCATCTATCTGCGACTTCTTTTGAAATAGGCCCTTTTATCTGTGTTCCTTTTGGATTGCCATCTTCATCTTTTAGGAGTACTGCCGCATTATCTTCGAAGCAAACTCTTTCTCCAGTTTTTCTTCGAAATTCTTTCTTCTGTCTTACAATAACTGCCCAAAATAATTGCTTTTTCATTTCCACTGGGCCTTTTCTGACACTTACTTTGATAAGTTCGGCCATTCTTGTTGATTGTTGCTGGCCTTTTCTGCCCTTCCCTCTTTTAACTCCAGTTATCCTGACAGCTCTTGCTCCGCTGTTGTCTGCTACAAAAAGTTCTGCTCCAACATTTAGAGTTCTTGGAACCTTTGACGCCATTGCTTTCATTTTTTGATATATTTTTTGTTTTTCTTATTTATTTTTTAATCTTTGATTTTGACAATTATGTGATGAACTGCTTTGGATAAGGGTCTGCATTCAACTAGTATGACTTTATCATTAATTTTTATCTTATCTAAAAGGTCCTTTGGAACTCGCGCCCTTATGTTTGTCTTGGCTTTGGAGAATCTTTCATATTTTGGATGATGTATAATTCTTTCAAATTCTACAGTCACAATTGGTTTTGAAACCTTCTTTACAGTAGCCTCGAACTTCTTCTTGTATGGATTTATTTTTTCTTTTTCCATTTTTACAGCTTTCTCTTTACTTGTTTTCTTGTTTTATTTATTTTTTGCGTTTTTTATGCGGATTCTATGTTCTCTTTACTAAAGCCGAGTTTTATAAGCTTTTCTTTCACTCTCTTCGTGTGATCTCCCTGCAGCTCTACTACATTGTTTTTTACTGTTCCGCCGCAGGCAAGTTCTTCTTTAAGCTTTTTTGCTGTCTCTTTAACTTGGCTGTCTAAACCACGCACTTCGGTGACGTACTTACCGAACCTTCTTGTTGTTCTGTGCACAGTTATTTTTTGCTTTGTTTTTTCTAGTTCTCCACATATACACGCTTCCTTTGGTAAACCACAGTTTGGGCATATGTCCATCTTATTTGATTTCTCTTAATTGAGTATTCATTCTTGCTATAGTCTTCTTTATTTCTTTGATTTTTTTTGAGCCAGCAACTGCTTGGCCTTTCTTGCTCTTAATTTTAAGCATCTCCATCATTAGGTCTGATTTTTTATCATCTAATTCTTTTTTACCTAGTCTTTTGATGTCTTTCTTTCTTATAATTGCCATTTTTAATTTTTTTGACTTATTTTTATTTGATTTAATTATTCGCTTTTTACTTCTGATTTTGCTTTTTTAGTTTTTCTAGGTTTTTTCACTGGCTTGGCTGCTTCTATCTCCTGTTCTGAAGGTATTTTCTCTTTGTTCTCTTCGCTCAAAATCCTTTCCTTTAATTCTTTTTCAACAGATTCATAGTTTATAGTTATTTTGTCAGGAATTTTAACATCACTAGGTACAACCGATACCTTTACTCCAACAGTTCCTGGTTGGGTGAAGGCGATGGCTTTTGCTTTGTTGACCACATTGGTTGTTTCTCCTGTTTTTTTTAGATAGCCAAAACTGAATCTCCAGCTTTTTGCTCTCTCGCTTGGGAGTCTTCCACTTAATCTGATTTCTGCGCCTAGGGCACCGCCACGAATCATCTTTTCTAGTTCTCTATAGGCAATTAATTTGAAGCTTAAAGGGCCTAGATTCTCCAGTGCAGTCGCAATATTATCTGCGACTGTTTGTGCATCGAATAATGGATTTAGTATTTCTGAGACTTCTATCTGGGGATTTTCTAAGCTGAAGTTCTCTTTTAGGACTCGGCCAATGTCTTGGATAATCTCCCCGCTTCTTCCTATTACGAGCCCTGGCTTTGTTGTTGAGATGACTATCTTTTCTCCTATTGGTGTCCTTTCTATTTTTACATCACTGACTCTTCCTTTTCCAAGTTTTTTTCTGATGAATTCTTTGATTTCAAATTCTTGTTTCTTTTCCTCAACAAATTTCTTTTCTATCATTTTTGTGCATGTGTTTTTGTTTGTTTATTGTCTTTGTTTGAATTTGTTTTTTCTCTGACTTCTATGTAAATATTTGACCTTTTGAATCTCTTTCTTCCATAACCCATTCTAGTGCCCCTGATTGGGCTTGAGGCTTTATCTGCTTTTGCTATTTTGATTATTATTTTTTCAGTATCAAGATTGTTTGTTTTGGCATTTGATATAAGACTTTTCAAGAGTTTTATAAAATACTCTGATGTTTTTATAGGATATCTGCCCCGGGCATATCCTTTATTGAAGCCTTTTCTATGGGGGGTTTCTCCTTTGAATGGAATAGCTATCTGCAGTTTTGTCACTTGCTCTAGTGCCCTGATTACGTGTGAGGGATTTTTGTTTTTTATGAATCTGCATATTGCCATTGATGTTTTTGTTGATAAAGGCAGGTCAAGGCCACGGACATAGGCAAGTTCTTTTTTGACTATCTTTTCTGGTTTGATTTCTTTCTTCTCTTCCTTGATTTCTTTTTCTTCTTTTTTCTCTTCTGTTTTTACTGGCTTTTGAGTTGTTTGGGCTATTCCAGCTTTGTCTTCTTTTAGTGGTTCTGTTTTCTCGGTTTTTGTCTCTGGTTTGATTTCCTTCTTTTCTTCGTTTGGAAGAGATTTTGGCTTTTTTCTTTTTTCTTTTATCTGGGTGAATTTTCCCTTTCCGCCTGAAAATCCTTGTTCTGCTACTTGCCTTTCCATTTTTATATTTTGTTTATTTTTTAGGATTTACTTGACTGATAAGAAGGATGAACTTCTTGTTGCTCCTATACCAGGTGCACTATGTTCGACTTTTCTTCTCGTCATCACAAACTCACCGAATCTGTGTCCAAGTGTTTCTTCATTTAATTTAATTGGGATGAATTCTTTACCATTATGAATATTAATCTCCCAACCAATCATCTTTGGGACTATAATCATCTCTCTTTCTTGTGTTTTGATTGGTTTGTTCTTTGCAATTTTCTTTTCACATTTTTTTAAGAATTTTTCTATTTTCTCTGCTTGTCTTAGGACAGATCTTCTTTCCCTTGCTGTTAAGAGCTTTGCGAATTCTCTTATATCTAGGGTTTTAAGCTCTTCTATTTTTTTGCCTTTGAAATTAAATTCTTTTACTACCATTTTATATTATTTTTATTTCCTTTTTCCAGTTCTTCTAGGTCTGATTAGACCGACCTTCTTTCCTGGAGGGGCATTTCTCTTTGCTATCTTTGATTTAATTCTTTTTCCTCTTCCTGAACCGAATGGATGATCAATTGCGTTTACTTTGACTGCAGAGGTTCTTGGCCAGACTCTGGCTCCTCTTGCTCCTTTGATATAGAACATTTTTCCAGCAGTCATGATTGGGCGCTCTTTTCTTGAGCCAGCTGCAACAATTCCCACTGTTGCCCTGCATTTGGGATTAAAAGTTTTTTCTTGTTTTGAAGGAAGTTCTACTGTTATGAGTTTGTCTTTTTTTGTTATTCTTGCTGAAATTCCTGAAGTTCTTACTAATTTTCCAGATGAACCTGGGAAAGTTTCAATATTGAATATTTCAGTACCTAAGGGAATTGATTCTAAAGGAAGAATATTCCCTGGTTTGATAGAAGCATTTTTTCCTATCTCTATTTCTTGACCTTGAAAAATATTATTTGCTGCTATGTTAAAGAAAAGTTTTTTTCCTATTTTTATCTTTGCAACAGGGGCAGAGTAACATATGACATTCATTAACTTTTGGATATGGCCCTTGCCTTCTGTTTTAAGTTCAGGATATTTGGCTGAGATTTTATAGGCTTGTTTTGTAGCCCGGTATCTCATGCTGCCGTGTCCTCGCGCTTGTTGTATTATTGTTTTTCCCATTTTATTTAAATTATTCCTAGTTTGGTTGCAATATCTATTGCTGGAGTTTTTGGATCCAGCCTGATGAATGCAATTTTTTTATTCTTTAAGATGTGTGTGTTGATTGAAATGACTTTTGATTTAAACATTGTTTCTATCTCTTTTTTGATATCTTCTTTTTTTGCTTTCCTGTTTACATAGAAAGCTATTTTATTCTCTAGTTCAATCATCTTGACTATCTTTTCAGTTGTTATTGGTTCTATTAGTGTTTCCATTTTTTAAGTTAGGTTGTTTATTATTGGCAAGACATTTGTGCTTTGGCACTCTTGCTTGTCTTTGTTTATTTTTATACACTTTTGTTTATCGTTTATTATTATTTTTTATTTCTTATTTGAATTTATTTCCCATTTCTTTTATTGCATTCTCAGTGTATATTGCAAGTTTGCCTGGCTTGCCATTTAATGATAGATCATGAACATTTATGTGCGAGACTTTAAGGTGATTTATTAGATTATTAAGTTTACTTTTTTCTTTATCACTGATTATCAAGACTGCTTTTCTTGTGTTTTTGTATCTTCTTCCTCTTACTTTTCCCTTGCCTGGCCTGATTTTTCTTTCTTTCATAATCTCAATTTTATTTGATTTTAGCTCTTTCATGAATTCTTTTGGCTTCTCTAACAAAGAAGATTTGATTATTATGGGGAAAGAGGCATTTATTGGATTAGTGTAGTTCTTTTTGATTATCTCTTGAGAGGCTGTTGCAGCAATGCAGGATTTTATTGCAATTGTCCTTTCTTTTTTATTTATTACTCTTTGTCTTCTTAATAATTTTGGAGGATGTGCAGGATGTCCTTTTACAGTTTCAGGGGTGAATGTACCTACCCAGTAGAACTGATCTCCACGCCTCCATAGGGCTTTCTTTGGAACTCTTGAAATCCCTTTTCCATATGTGGTCTTGAATTTCCTTCTTGTATGACTTTGCTTTCCTGTTGAGGATTGTTTTCCGGCAAGAGGATAGTTTGTGTATCTTTGTTTCTTGAACATTGCGTTATAGACTTTGTCAACTATGTCCTTCCTTATCTGGGATGAAAATACTTGTGGAAGTTCTATTTGCTCTTGAGTGTTTAGTATTTTTGCTTTCATTACATATATGGCGAGGATACCTCTGCTTTTAAGCAGAGAGAGGAATCGCCATCACCTAAATAATTTAATTCTGTAAATCTTTGAATATTCAGAGGGTAAATGCTACCCTCTTGAATTAAATCTCGCTTAGCG
>CAYPSK010000026.1:0-10888 GCA_964413705.1 Candidatus Woesearchaeota archaeon
AAATAAAATGGTTAACTTAGAATGTCGAGAGCACTTTAAAGGCGGACACTACAGTGATATAAAAAACTATTGGTTTTTTAATTCCCAAAAAATTTCTTGAATTTTTTTAGGATTCAGGAAACTTTTTATAATCCCCTTTCTTCACAAATGGAATAAAAAGAGGTAGAAATGATTCCTAAACCAAGTCCAAGCAATCGAGATAATAGAGATATTCCTTCTCCAAAAAATACTCCAAAAAATACAAAAAGACCTGCACCAAGCAACTCAGACAGAGAGAATGCTAGAGAACTTATAAGAAGATTTGAGAATAAGTTAGGGAAAGATTTTTTTAATGAGGCCCCAAGAGACTACTCAAAAGAGTATGATACTTTCAGAAAAGAAACTCTAAAAAATCTCGGATGGTATGAAAAAGCCTGCCAGAATATTGGAAAGTCCCTAACAATCAAAGTAAGCAAGAAAGATCAAGAAAAATTAGAGAAGGATATTCAAGAGTCTCATTTAAATGTCAAGGCAAATGAAGTTTCCGGATTTTCCTGGTTTTCTCTTCTGTTCTCTTTGTTCTTGACGCTGATGATTTGTGCTGCTATCTATCTCATAACAAACCAAATTGGAGGAGAGCTGCTCATTATCTTTTTCCTATTGATTTGTATTTCATTCTTCTTATTTTATTATTTTAATACACTCCCTTCTAGAGTCGCCCAAAAGTGGAGACTAAAAGCTTCTAGCCAGATGATTCCATGCATCTTGTATATTGTTGTCCACATGAGACATACAAGCAATCTTGAAGGAGCAATTAAATTTGCCTCAGAACATCTTCAACCACCTTTATCTCTAGACATGAAGAAGATATTCTGGGATGTTGAAACTTCTAAATATTCAACAATCAAAGATGCTCTTGATGCTTATCTTGAGGGTTGGAGAGATTCGTGCCCCGAGTTTGTTGAATCTTTCCACATGATTGAAAGCTCTTTATACGAGCCTGTTGAAGAGAGAAGAATCGCAATTTTGGACAAGGCTCTTCAGATTATTCTAGATGGAGTTTATGAAAAGATGCTTCATTTTACTCATGATGTTAAATCACCTATAACAAATATCTACATGTTGGGAATTGTTCTTCCGACTCTCGGACTTGCCTTGCTGCCTCTTGGCTCTACACTATTACAGGGGGCAATAAGATGGTATCATGTTGTTGTTTTGTTTAATCTTGTTATTCCATTTGCAATCTTTTATATGACAAACAATGTTCTTGCAAAAAGACCAGGGGGTTTTGGAGAAACAGAATTGCTTGAGAGAAATAAAAATTATAAATATTATGCAGATAACAAACACTACTGGAAAGCATTTTTCCTTGCATTTCCACTTTTTATCCTGGGAATTCTGCCATTCATATTCCAGTTTGGCTCTGGATTATTGGGATTAAAGAAAGATTATACTTTTACTGATATTGGCCTTGGATTCTTAGGAACACAGAACTTATTTGACTTTAAGATAGATGCTCTTGGGCAGGTAGTTGGGCCCTTTGGAGTAGTTGCATTGATTTTATCTTTATTTGTTCCATTGTCTGTGGCAGTATTTTTTATTGTAGCATATAAACTAAAAACTGAAAAATTAGTCAAAACAAGAGAACAAACAAAAAAACTTGAGCAAGAATTTTCTGGCTCAATATTCCAGCTTGGAAACAGGCTAGCTGATGGAACACCTGCTGAAATGTGCTTCGGCAGAGTTGCACAGAGCGCTAAAGGAAGCCCGTCTGCAGGATTTTTCTCAATGGTGAATATGAACATACAGCAGGCAGGAATGTCTATTCAAGAAGCTATATTTAATCCTGCAAGAGGTGCAATAAATTACTATCCTTCTGAAATCCTAAAGACTTCAATGCAGATAATGATTGAAGCTGTTAAAAAAGGCCTGAGTATAGCTGCAAATGCCCTGATGTCAATAAGCAATTATATCAAGAACATACATCAAGTGAATGAAAGATTAAAAGATTTATTGGCAGATATAACAAGCAGCATGAAAAGCAACATGACTTTCTTAGCTCCTCTTCTTGCTGCAATCATAGTGGGATTATCTGCGATGATAACAGGCATTCTTGGACAATTGAAATTCATGCTTGAAGAGGGAGTTTCTGCAGACACTTCCATACTCGGTGGAGGAAGCATAGGGACGATTGTTGAGATGTTTGATATCACAAAAATGATTCCTCCTTACTGGCTCCAGGTTTCAGTAGGAATATATATTGTTGAAATTATATTTATCTTGACTATAACACTTGTAACAATTGAAGAAGGAGAAGATAGATTGGGAGAGAAATCAGGTATTTTCAAAAACTTGTCCATGGGCATGACATTATACTTTATCACTGCTTTAATTGCTATAATTGCTCTTGCTGTGCTTGCAAATGTCGCAATCAGCGGGATTTCTCCTGGCTAATAGGCAGAATCTTTAATAAGAAAGATATTTAAATTTAGTTTATTTCTCTTTGATATGAAATATAAAAGAGGGCAGGTTTCTGCTGAAGTAACTTGGCTTATACTAGGTCTTGCTTTGCTTGCTATTGCTATAATGATAATTGTTCTAGCTAAAAAAGGCAGTTTTAGCCAGATTGGAGATTTTTTAAATAACATGAGGTTTGGGAGATAAAATGGCGGAAGTAGTTTCAAATGAAATTCCTAAATGGGTTAAAGTTGCTCTCTTGCTTGCTGTTATGTTGATTTTTTTAGGAGGATGTGTGAGCCTGATATACCCAGAAATCAAAAATAGATTTGTAAATGACCAAACAAAAAAAGACGAAATTTCAAATAATTTCGATGTGCTTCTAAGAAATCTGGAAGATTGTTCACAATTGACCCAAGATAACTGTGTCTGCGAGGGATTTGTAGCATGGCCTTCTTTTCAAAAAGAAACTGTTCTTGAAATGGAAACAAGGGGCATTGTTACTACTTTTATCTTAAAATACAAAAAAGAAGAACTTAGAACTGAAAAATTAGAAAATCTTAAACCTGGGGCGAAGCTGATTACAAAACAGCAGACCTCAGGATTGGGAGCATTCTCTATAGGCATTGAAAATTTGGCATCTGACCCAAGAATAATAATGGATTGGAAAACAAATCCCCCTACTCTCTTACTTGGCGGAGATCCTGGGCCAGGTTTCTTTGAGGGGGCCTGGCAGAGCGTATTTGGAAAGAAAGAAAGAAAAGTAGTAAGCAGCCGCATCTATCATGATCAGGGTAAGATGTATTTTTTAACTTCATTTGAGCCAGCTGATAAATTATCATCTCTTATAGACAGCATGACGAAATGTGGCAGCAATGCATAGAAAGAAAGGTTTAAAAGAGCTTTCTAAAGCACTAAAAAATCAGGAGATTTTTGGTGCCCCGAAAAGCATCTGCTTTTCAAGGAAGACCTCGGAGAGAGGTAAACCTTTTTAGAGAAAGGTTTAAAAATAATAAAACTATGTATATTATAGATAGGTTTTAAAAAAGAGGAAAATGAAGAGCATAATAAAAAACAAAAAAGCTGTTGAAATAAATATAGCAACAATAATTATTCTTGTCTTAGCTATACTTGTTTTAGTTGTTCTTGCTTTGTATTTCACAGGAGGAATGACCAGCTTGTGGAGCCAAATCATCGGAAAAAAAGTAGCTTATACTGGAAGTGCGCTAGATGATGCTAAGAACAAATGCGAGAATCTATTTACAGTTCAACAATTCTGTGAGCAGAAAGTAGACATATATAATTCTGCTAACAAAACAGTAGAGTATGTGTGCTGCTTAAAATTAGGACAAGATATTACTTACACTAAACCTATCTTCAGATACGAACAACCAGATGGAATGATAAAAGAAATAAGGACAAATGCAGATTGTGAAGGGCTAGGATACACAGCTTGTTCTGATTAATCATAATTCTTTCAGCAAAACTTTTATATATTCTTTTTATCTAAGAGGATTGTATTTAAAATGTTCAAACAAAAAAAAGGGATAGAATTAACTACCAATACAATCATACTTCTTGTTTTAGCAGTTCTTGTTTTAGTTGTTATTATCTTGTTTGCTACTGGAGCATTTGGAAGCTTAGGCAGTCAGATTATGGGCAAGATAAAATGGGCTTTTGGATTATGGCCTACAAGTCCAACAAGCTGATTCTAGCACAGGAAATTTTAAATAATGCATATTGCTCTTTTTATTATGAAAAATAAAAAAGGGATGAATATGACTCTAGAGCAGCTCATAAAAATAATTCTCGGAGTCATGGGTGTTGTCATGTTCTTATTATTGATATATATCCTTGTTTATCGAGTAATTTTTCCAGGCGGACTTGCAGAGAATCAGGCAAAAGGAACTGTTGAATCACTAATTGTGGTTATAGATTCATTGCAACAGCAAGGAGAATCAAAGGATTCTGAGCCAGTATATCTCCCAAAAGGCTGGATAATCATTGGTTTTAAAAGTGATTCTACAACAATAAAAGGTTTTGGAAAGCCAGATACTTTTATTGGTAAGAATGCTGTCTGCGTGTGCCAAAAAACATGCAAAAGAGAGACCTGTAGAGAATTAAAAAAACCTTTGCAAATTGATGAAGTAGAATTATTTATTTATAAAATAGGAGAACCCAAAAAGTTTACTATAACAGATATAGGCACTTATTATGAAATCAAAGAAAAAATAGACTCTGATGAAGGAGGAACAAACAGAGCAGGATGATAAATAAAATAAAAATATAAAATGTCTGAAGCAGCAATGGCCATGCCTGTCGAGAAAATAGTTCAGATAGTAATATGGCTTGCACTTGGCGCGCTTGTTGCTAGAATCTTATATATTCTTATTACCAATGCAAAACTTGTTTAATACAAACTTATTTAATGCATAAATAATTAAAATATTATTAAAATGAAACTGACAAAAAAAGGGGCGATTGTAACTTATACAATAATAGGAGCAATCTTGATTATTATTGCTGCAGGAGTCTTGTTTTTAGTTTATGGGCAATTGCCTACAAATTATGACAAAGAAGCTTGCAGAAATTCTGTTATTATAAGAAGCAATGCTGTGCTGCGAGGAGAGGGTGTTCTTCCAGAGGTTTATCCTTTAAATTGCAAGACTGAAACAATAACTATTAAAGACTCAAATCCAGAACTCATCAAGAGAACAGTTGCAAATGCAATGTATGATTGCTGGTGGATGATGGGAGAGGGCAAACTCCATCCTTTTAGTGAGAGTGGTTGGAGAACTTCTGGGCTTTTTGGCATTTCAAAAGCAAAATGTGTTGTATGTTCTGTAATTAAGTTTGATGATAAATTAAAAGAAAACCCAAAAGAATTTGATTTAATGCGTTATCTTAGTGATACTAAAATACCTTTAAAGAATCTTACTTATCTTGAGTATTTTGCAGAAAATCCAGGAGTCAGAGCAGATAAACAAGTTCAGGTTGAGCAGAGCACAACAGAAAATGATATTGCTATAATATATATGTCTATTATGGGAGATGACATTGGAAATATGTTAAAAAGAGAAATTGGAATACCCATTGCTCTTGTTGCAGGAGGTTTAGGAGGAAGTAAAGCCCTAACTGGTTCATTTGGTACAATAGGAAAATTATTTATGGGTGGTGCAGGAGCAAGTGTTCCTGCAGGTGCTAGTGCTGTGGCAGTGCCTGCGAGTTACCAGGGCTGGACAGTATCTACTACTGCTACTACTGCTGTTTCTGGCGCTGGCTCAACAGCTATGTCAGGAGCTGCAAAAGCAGGAATATGGGGCGCTGTTGCGGTTTTTGCAATTATAACTGCAGGCCAGATAACCACTTTCTGGGGCAGTACACATGCTTCAGCAGTGCACTGTGATGGAAACAGAAATGGATGTGATGCAGTGATTGTCACTAATTATGATGCAGAGGGCCTAACTAAAGCTTGCCAGAACATAGAGAGCATACCCTGACTAAAAAACTTTATTAACCCTACGGCTTTTTCATTTTATGATAAATAAAAGAGGTAGTGAGAATCTTACTTTTCAGTCTATAATGACTATTTTTTTTGTTGTGGCTTTATTTGTTGTTCTTCTTTTTTTCTTGGTAAATAATGCTTCTGGAAATCTTGCTAAAAAACAGCTTCTTGCAAAGCAATTATGCCTGGTTATGACAGAATCTGAACCTGGAACAACAATAAATCTAACTTTTGATGGAATAGTTGAAAGAAAAGAGGCAGGATTTATGATAAAGAAGGACAAAACAGATGTTGTTGGCTATTACTATCCTTGCTATGGAAAAGATTTCAGTGCTGTTCAAGATAATAAATTTTGGATTATATCTCTTAATTAAAAATCAAAATAAAAAATAAAACCACAAAGATGATAAAAAACAAAAAAGCGCAATCAGAGTATCCTGTTATTTTTGTTTATAGGTTCTTGATAATCATTTTAGTAATAGCTGTAATTGTTGGTGTTGTCTGGTGGAGATTCTCCAAGCCCTATGATGTGAGGCCGATGGAAGCCAGTTCAATGGCAAAAAAATGCATTTCTTGCCTCACAGATAATAATGTCTTGAATATGAATAATTTCAATGAAAAAACAATCAGCGAGTGTTTAGAGATTGATAAAGAGAATTTGTTCATCAACTTCACATTAAAAGGAGATGAAGATAAGTTCTTTGCAATAGGGAATCCAGATCTTGAGCCTTATTGTGGGGCGAAAGTCTCTGGAAAAAATCTTCCATCATGTTTCAATGAAACCTATAGGATTCTAGATTCAGACCATATTATGCAAGATATGAATGTTTTAATTGCTATTGACAAACAAGAAAAAAATATCTAATAAATTGAAAAAAGTTAAAAATGAAATTGAAAAAAATAATAAAAGATAAAAGGGCACAGGTTGGAGAAGTCATAGAGGATTTCCCTGCTTTTGTTGTAATAGCACTTATGCTCCTGATACTGGTTATATTTACTGTGTTGATATATAAGGGAGAAACAAAAGCCGCGCAGATAAAAATTGATAAAAAAATCATACAAGATAAAATGCAGATAATGCTAAATTCATTGATGCAGGAAAAAGTAAATGAGTTAACTTTTGCAGACTTGATAAGAAACAAGAACGCTTCAGTCACAGAGAGATTAAATAAAGAAATTTGGAGAATATATGAAGTGCATAATCAGAGAGGCGGCATACGGGTCACTGTTGGAGGAAATGTAAAAGTCTATTACACAAATGCCTTAGATGAATGTAAGAAAATAGATAGCTTTGGAAAAAATGTCTGCTTTTTCATCCCTGGCGATGAATTAATTTTAATTAAAGTAATTACTTTTTACGGCAGCATATAAAAATTGAGAATAAAGATGAAAAAAATGATGAAAAATGCACAAAAATTAGGAATTTTTGGCACTGCAAAAAACTCTATTTTTCGCAGTAAAAAAGGAATTGGTTTTGGGAGACTGCTTGTTATAGTTGTTCTTGTGCTGCTTGGCTTGTCTATTTGGATAATGACTGTCTCAATTCCTAAAATTGGGGCTAGTATTGGAACAGATTCGATAAACCCCCTAAATGACATGAACCCTAATTATTATTTTGAGGATTCTATGCATCTAGGCCTTTCTAAATCAATCAAGACTTTAGCAGACAGTTCTTTTATAAATAAAGAGAATGCTGCGTGTTTATTATATGGGGCATCAATTGTCTTAAATGATAATTGCAAGCCAGATATAGATTATATAAAATATACAATTTCTAAAGATACATCTGTTTATGCTCAAGAGTATCTAAAAGAGTATTTTAACCAAGAAGTCCAGGTGGCTTGCAGTATAGAGAAGGATATTTTAACTTGTGAAAGCGAGGATATTAAATTAAATAGTGCTAAGCCAGGACCGTATTTCAGTTATTCTTTAGAATATAGTCTTAAATTAAAAAACTCAATTGATTTGACAAATTACAAGCTTGAAGAAACCTCGGAGATATACGAAAGAGCAAAAACCTGTGCATCAAATCCATTAAGTTCATGCACAATTGTTTCTGAGGCTTGGCAATTTAAAGGTCTTGAACAACAGGGAGACTTTTTGATATTCTCTTTAGATACAAGGGTAGAGTATCCAAAAGATGACGGCTATAATATAATATCCTGGGACTTCTCTATGAAAAAATAATGTTTTATTTCTAATCCAGAGGTATGTGTAAAAGAAGCGCATTGAGGTAAATAGGGCGCATATGCTTTGTGCACAGAATTTGGAATATATCTCTTATTTTGAATGCTCGAAAAAGAGAGCTTTTTCTGCATGCAGAAAACATTGTATGTTTTCTAGGATATAAAACTTTAAAAACAAAACCAGAGTTCTAGGAGAATGATAAAAGCACCATATGACCAGCTTATTGAGAAGATATCAAAATTAGCTGGCTTAGAAAAAGAGGAAGTCCTAAGAAGAATTGAAGCTAAAAAGGCAAAGCTTTCTGGACTCATAAGTAATGAGGGTGCAGCACAGATTGTTGCAGCAGAGCTTGGAGTTTCTTTTGAAAAGCAGAAATTGAAAATCTCTGATTTGATGATAGGAATGAAAAAAATTTCTGTGACTGGACAGGTTATTGAAGAGCCAGTCATAAAAACCTTCAAGAGACAACAGCAAGACGCAGAAGTTGCTTTTTTCATGATTGCAGATGATACCTCTAATATCCGTGTTGTCTTGTGGGATACTAAAGATATAGCCTTGATTAAGGATGGAACAATAAAGAAAGATGTTGTAATTGATATAAAAAATGCAGATGTCAGGGGAACTACTGTTAGAGACTTGCATTTAAATTCAAGTTCTGATTTATCTTTAAGTGATGCTAAATTTGATAATGTAATAACTCAGAAAGAAGCTCCTTTATTAAAAAAAATAAAAGAAATAAGAGCTAATGAAATTGCAAGCATCAGGGCATATGTTCTTCAGATGTTCAATCTTTCTTTTTTCAATGTATGCCCAGAGTGCAATATGAAAGTGAATGCTGAAGGCGAAAAGTTTGTTTGCGTTAGGCATGGAAATGTCATGCCAAGAAAAAGAGCAATCCTAAATATGGTTATAGATGACGGCTCTGAGAACATGCGGGCTACAGCATTCAATGACTTGATTTTGAAGATGTTCAATCTCCAGGATAATTCAAAATTAGAAGACCCTATGTTTATCGCTGAAAAAAAAGAGGAAATGCTAGGAACAGAGTTCTTATTTGCTGGAAGAATAAAAAAGAACGCTCTTTTTAACAGAGATGAAATCATTCTTTCAGGCTGTGAAAAGACAAATCCAGAGATGGTTGTCAAACAGTTTTCTCAAGATGCATGAAAGCAAGACTGCAGAAGCACAAAGTCGTCTTGTGCAAAATTAAGGAGGGATAATAAATAAAATAATATTGATGCGCTTTAGTTACCATCATGCGCTTTATTTATAAATTCTTTAAATATATAAAACATGGATAAGAAAAATGCTTTCGAGAACACATTTTATTTTTAATTTGATGATATTCTTGATTTTAATCAAGATAAAGGTATTTGCTTTTAATTGGATTATTCTCTTGATATTTTTTATTGCAACACTTCTTCCAGATATTGATATTGCTGGCTCGTGGATGAGTAAGAAAACTAAACCTTTGAGTAATTTTTTGCATGTTCTCGTTGCCCACAGGGAAGTTTTTCATAGCCTTGCTTTTGCACTTCTTATGGGCTTAATTGTTTTTCTTATAAGCCAGAGCATAACTTATGCTTTAATTGGTGCTTTATTTTATTTTCTTCATCTTCTATTAGATTGCACTACAAAGTCAGGAATAAGATTATTCTGGCCCTCAAAGTTTAAAATAAAAGGGGAGATCAAGACAGGGGGATTTGTTGAAGCTGTCTTGTTCGTGACTTTCTTGACTATCTTAGTTATCATATCAATTACTATGATATAGAATATATATTCTAGACAAAAATAATACTTATAAACCCAAATAATTTAAGAAGGGTATGGCTAAGGAAAAAGAGAAAGAACAAAAAGAAAGTGAAGAATTGAAGCTTACTGATCTTCCAGGTATTGGTGCAACAACTGCATCTAAGCTTGAGGAAGTCGGCTATGGCGATTTAATGAGTGTGGCTGTCATGACTCCTTCTGACCTATCAGCACTGGCTGATTTAACAGAATCTACTGCTAGAAAAGCAATTTCAGCAGCCAGAAAAATGCTAAGATTAGAATTTGAGGATGCTACTGAATATCTAAAAAGGAGATCTGAGGTAATCAAGATAAACACAGGTTCAAAAAATCTAAATTCATTGCTTGGAGGAGGAGTTGAAACTCGGGCTATGACTGAGGCATATGGGGCATTTGGCTCTGGAAAATCTCAAATTGCTCACCAACTTGCAGTAAATGTCCAACTTCCTTTAGAGCAAGGAGGAGCAAATGGAAAAGCTGTCTGGATTGACACTGAAAGTACTTTTAGACCTGAAAGAATCAAGAATATGTGTGATGCTCTTGGACTTGATTTCACAAAAACCCTGAAAAATATATTTGTTGCAAGAGCATTTAATTCAGACCATCAAATTCTTCTTGTTGATAAGGTTGCAGAGCTTATAAAAAAAGGAGAGCCTATCAAATTATTGATTGTTGATTCTTTAACAGCGCACTTTAGAGCAGAATTCGCTGGCAGAGGCCAATTAGCTGATAGACAACAGAGATTAAATAAACACTTGCATAATCTAATGAGACTTGCAGAAGCCAATAACCTTGCTGTCTATATAACCAATCAAGTTATGTCTGACCCGGCAATGATGTTCGGAGACCCAACTAAGGCCATAGGTGGAAATATTGTTGGTCATGCTTCAACTTATAGAATATATCTAAGAAAAGGGAAGAAAGGCTCAAGAATCGCAAAGATGATTGATGCTCCAAACCTGCCAGAGAGCG
>CAYPSK010000027.1:0-10327 GCA_964413705.1 Candidatus Woesearchaeota archaeon
AAGTTTTATAAATCTCTTTTCCTTCAAAAAACCATGAATAAAAGAGGACAGTTGATGATCATTATCATAGTTGCGATTCTGATAATTGCGATAGGTTTGTTAGTTTACTTTTTCTGGCCAAAAATAAGCTCAATGCTCATGAATGAACAGCAAGCTTCTAGATTTTTATCAAGCCAAGCTGAACCAATGCGACAATCAATTGCAGATTGTATAAAACAAGCTTCTCAAGAGGGTTTTGACATAATAGGCCAGCAAGCAGGCTACTATGATATAACTGGACTTCCCCAAATATATTTTATAGAAAAATACTTTGTCGTTGTTGTCTATAAAAATACTAATAAAGCAAGAATAAATGCACTTCCAAGCAAAGCAGGCATCTCCAGAGAATTCCAGACTTATCTTGAAGCAGAAGGAAATCAGAAAATAGATGATTGTTTGAATAATTTTGCAGGCTATAAAAGAGTCATGGAAGTAGAGACTGGAGAAAGAAAAATAACAGCAATCATATACGATGAAAGCGTCCTGATATCAACTGACTGGCCAATAAAGATTTCAAAACCAATTCTCTCAAAAAAAGTTTCTCAAACCCTAAATCAAAAGCCAGTTGAGCTTTTAATTCCTCTAGGAAACTTGCATAAAGTTGCCTCAGACATAGTTGATTGCGATGTTCAAATTGACTGTAGATTCTCCTCAGATACCTGGGACCACTACACTGGAAACAATCCTTATTTATTAAGATACATCATAAAAAGAGGATTAAATACAGATGATCCAAATAAAAGAGTCTTCCTACTCGAGTCAATCCCATACAGACCAGGAGAAACACCATTTAAATTCAATTTCGGAGAAGATTTTAGCTAAAATCTTCTTATTAAATTTAAATCAATAACAAATTAATCATAATAAAACAAAAGCGCATAAATACTAAACAAAGCGCATAAATACCAATAAATTTAACAACATATCTAAAAATGAAAAAGAAAAACCAGACAATCATCAAGTTCATGGCAATATTTACCATAGCCTTAGTTCTATCTTTAACAATCAATACCTCTATCATGTTTTCTGGAACAAATGAAAACGAAAGTGTTGTAAGTGATATTCAAACAGTTCAAGCAGCTGAACAAACAGGCTGCTGCATTGAAACAAAATCAGGAAGAACCTGTGTCAATGATACAACAGCAAGCGAGTGCCTGCCAAACAAATTCAGAACTTATGCAGGAAATATAAAAGATTGCAGCATCGTTGCTCCTGAAGATTGCAGTCCCCAGACTTGCATTCCAAAAGAATTAAGTGAACCTTGCCTAAGAAGCAAAACAGCAGCAGAGTGTATAGCATTAGATGGAACCCCTGTTCCAGATGAAATGGATTCTATACCTGCATGTACAAAAGGCTGTTGTATAATCAACAAAGGAGAAGTTGCAGATGTTATGCAAAATCGAACTTGCCAATACAAATTGAATCTCACAGGATATGATGAAACCAAGATGCAATTCCTGCCAGATGTAATAAGTCAGACAGAGTGCAAAGAACTTGGCGCGCCAACAGATATAGTATGCTGTGTTCTCGGAGGAGGCTCATGTAAATATGGATTTAGAGAAGAATGCACGACCCTAAATGGCAGAGCAGTTCCATTACAAGGCGGACAGTACTGCAGAGATGTGAGAGATTGTGCAATCACAAAACATTCAAAAAAAGATTGCGGAAAAAGAACAGGAACTGAATTTGACATCTACTGGTATGATTCTCAAGGCAACCAAGAAGAACTTTTTGAGGGTTGTAATTATCAAGAAGCTTTTTGCAGAATAAATCAGATGACGCGACAGCCAGAGTGTGTTACAACAACATGCTCCCTGCCCTCAAATATAACTCATCAGAAGATGACCGCAAGCCCACCAAAGGTTACAGATGCCCGACTATTTACCTACACATTACTAAGTGGAACATCACAGTGCTATAACTTTTACACACACTATGGCGATGATTCAATGTATGGAAAATCAACAGGACTTCAGAATGAAATTCTTCACTGTGCTCTTGGAAAAGTAGAGATCCAAGGTCTTGGCGCAGATAGAAACTGGCTATGTCAAGAGGGATATGGCCCAGATACTCCAGATATTCCTTCAACAATACATGGTTTCGAAGTCAACAATTCCTGGCAAGATTGCACAAATTGTGGAAAAGGAGGCATCCTACCAATAGTAGGAACCCTATTAGGGCCCTTCCCGCCACTAGGTGGTTTAGCTTCGAGACTTTTTGTCAAGACATGCTCAAAAAATGAGTGTGAAGGTTTGGGAGATTGTACATTCTATAATAAATTCCCAGGAGGAAGTGCAGACATAGGGATAATAAGACCAATAGTCGTATGCTATCCAACCTATCCTCCAGGAACAAATGTCATCGGCAACAATGCAAGTAATAATTGCAAAAAATGCGGAGGGCCAAATATGGATCTTTGGAATGTCTGCAAAGAAAGAGAGTGCGAAGCCTTAGGAGATTGTCAATTCACCTCATTTGGAGCAGTAGAAATTTTATTGATTCCACTTATGATTCTCGCAACTTATTCAATTGGCAGACTACAATGGATGCCAGTAGATTGCTTGATTGATGCTGCAATAGAGGCAGCGAAATCCGGTCCTGCAGCCCCTGTAACTTTCGGCCCAGCATATGCATACTGCTTCACAAAAAAAAGACCAGCAAACTTCTTTTTTAAGGTAGTCTCATTCCCACTCACAATAATTCAGATGATACAAGCAAATCCAGTAATCGGCATCCTATTAGGTATAGGGGCCGCCGCATCAATTACCGGTGTTGTGAAAGCACTTGGAATTAATTCAGGAGGTTAATACTGATTGATAGATTACCTAAAAAAATAAATGATATAAAAAATGAAAAAACAAATTAAAAACAAGATGATGAAAGCACTTAGCATATTTATAATTGCAACATTTCTCCTATCTTTAATCTCTTTCAATATAAATTTTGCTGCTGCTAAGGACGACCCCACAACTGAACCACTAAAAGGAGCAGAAGAAATTACAACACCACCAGTAGATGAAGAAGCCCAAAAAGAGTCAGCAGAATTAACACACCTAGAGGATTTACAACAATGCCAGGAACAAAGAATCTGTAGTGAAGATTCATATAAAGAAATTAACGCAATGGGCGGAGCAGCAGCTCTAGCAACGTCCATTATTACATTAAAAGCCAAACTTTTTGATAGAGCCCAATTAGCGGCAACAGGAGTAAAAGTAACACAAAAAACATCACTATTTTTCCAAGATATAACAGATATTGTTTCAACAGTCGTATTCGGAGCCTATGCAGTATGGATGACTATGACTCTATTTAACCCATTTAGTACAGACAATAGAGCAGGAACATGTAATCCAGAAAAACCACTTCAAACATATGACAAAAAAGCATGCCTGTCCTGCAACGCAGACCCCTACAGGATATGCACAAAAGAAAGATGCGAGATACTTGGAAAATGTATTCCTGTTAAAAAAGAGAATTTCTCAAATCCAAACATAGTCGCCTTTGATGTTTCTAAAGATATAAATTATCAGTGTGTCCCAGGACAGTGCAAGAATTATGGTTTAGTTGCATTCAAAAAAATCAATGCAACCTGGATCCTTTCAGATGGAACAACAGATCCAGATTATTTTGAAGACAAAGATGCAAGTCCAGCAAGCAACATAACCCTGGACTTAGGAAAAATAGAGTATAACACAAAGATGTTACAAGTAGTAGTCACAACAGACCAGCTAGCTAAGTGCAGATACATCATAGACAAACCAAAAGCAAAATTCGAAGAAATGACAAACTTCGAAGATAATGACTATCCAGATGATGGTAGCGGCGATGACCCGAAACCAATTCCACAATCAGCAACAATTCTGCTTTCAGGAGACCTGACAAGAGATGAAAATCACATAGTCTACATCAAATGTTCAAATATTTGCAATGCAGTCCATAATGAATACTACGACCACAACTCAGTCAAGTTCAAATTCAAGGAAAAACCAGATTCAATGTGGCCAGCAATAACATTCTTGGATCCTACAAATAATGGGGTTGTAAGTGACGAATGGACAAAACTGAATGTCAGCATCTGGTTAGATGAAAATGGAGTTTGTTATTATGCAACAAAAAACACAAACTGGAACATAACCCTAAGCAACATGACTAAGATGGGCGAAGGACTAACCTGGAAACCTGATCCTTACTATGATACAG
Organism: Candidatus Woesearchaeota archaeon; assembly: GCA_964413705.1. Taxonomy (GTDB): domain Archaea; phylum Nanobdellota; class Nanobdellia; order Pacearchaeales; family UBA284; genus JAPLYB01. Next base: position 4,240 of record CAYPSK010000027.1, read on the forward strand.
AAGATACGCCAGTTATAAGAACAAGATGCATCCAAAATGATAATTGCACAGAACTAAGAAAAGATATCTGCGCACACTGCTTCATGGAACTAGATTTGACAAAAGGATTTGATGAAATAAACTGGTCTGCTCTTCCTCAAGACTATCAAGATCAACTCGATCAGATGGGCCTATATAATGTAACAAAGATGTTTAGACTTTCATTGAGATGCCAAGATGCTTCTCAACAAAAAAACACAATGCCAGAAGAAGAAGCACTGAATTATATTATAATGACAATGCCACCATACAATATAACAATAATAACTCCTGAAAATGATTCAAAAACCTATGATCTTCAACCAGAGATTCAAGTTACATCTGGTTCAAGAAATACCCAGTGCAAATACTTAACAAGCGCAAGAACAAACTTAATACCTCAGTGGAATCAAATGACTTTCATTGATGACATAAGTTCAACAACTCACTCAGGAAAACACAATGAAACACTTGAGGGAGGAAATTATCCAGGAAAAGCCTATACTCTATATTCTCTATGTAGAGATGAATGGAACATGGAAGCAAGAGCAACAGCACACTTCTCAGTAATCAAAGATACAAAAGCTCCGATAATGATAAGGACATATCACGATGCAGTTGGCGGAAGTTTCCTTATCATTGAAACAGACGAGATTTCAACATGTTCTTATACTTATGACAGATGCAACTTCAACTTCTCTCAAGGAGCAAGGATGACTGGAGACAACCAAACAATCCACACAGCTTACTGGGGAGAGAAAACTTTATTCATAAAATGCCAGGACGAGTATGGAAACTTCTTAACACCACAAGGCAGCACAAAAGACCCTAACTATAATTGGTGCACTTCAATCCTAAAGCCTTTTGAAATTCCCTCAATTTCTTGGTAAACCCCTGCTATTCTTAAGGATAAGCGCAAAATTACTAGATACGGCTCGAGGATATTTTTTTCTCTTTTTATAATTTATATCTCAAAAAGAATAATGGATGGGTTCGGAGGGATTCGAACCCCCATCCACCGCTTCCCCGCCCATATTTTTATGGGGTGACTTGTAAGGGGCTTTGCCCATACGATCTGGAGGCGGCAATTTTAGCTCTTGAAAAATTATTTTTCAAATCTAGCCATTGAACTACGAACCCAAATCCATTAATTGAGGAACCTGAATAAGCTCAGATTCATTCAACAATATTATCTCGTTTTTTCCTATTAAAAACTTATCTTTTTTAGGTTTGTCATGACAAATAAGAAATCCCAAATTACAATTACAATCTTCTAAATACCTGTTTAATTGCTTAACCTCTGAAATTGAAATGTCCTTCGCTAAGTAATCTTTAACCTCAATTATTGCTTTCTTATTTTTTCTCTCAAAAACGATATCTGCCACTCCCCTTTTAGTTTTCATTAACCTATTAACACGACCGTATCCAGATAGTTTTATTGCTACCAATTCCTCAAAATCATTTGCTCTAGTTTTAATTTCCTTTAAAGCAGAACCATGAAGGTTCAATCTTAAGTATGGATATTTAACTCCCGCAAGATTATATGCTTCGAAAATGCCTCCATTGAACAATTCCTGCACCTTTGTGCCACATTCTTTATTGATTTCTCTTTGAGTTGCAAGAGGATTCTTTTTGATAAATTCCAAAACAACTAATTTTTTGCGCGACTTTCTTTTTTCAAAAATATACCTATTATCGACTCCAGCTAAAGAATAAATTTCTTTTAAATTCTTAAATAAATGATAAGGATTCGTTCTTAATTTATTAGATATTTCGTCTAAAGTAATATTCGGATTTTCCCGAACTAACATTATTAATTCTTTTCTCTTTTGCTCAGCGGAGAATTTATAGGACTCTTTTCTTGGATAATCAATACCCGCTAGGGCATACGCCTCTTTTATACTAATAAAAATATTTGAAGTGCTTATTTTTAGTTTTTTTCTTATATCTGAAACCCCTGCCCTAGGATGCTTTCTTATATAATCTATCACAAGTCTTCTCTTTTCTTCTTTACTCTTTATCTCAAATGATCTTGGAGGTTTGACACCAGCGTCTTGAAATGCTTCTTTTATTCCACCAGAATAAATTTTTTCAACCTTTACGCGAAGAATTGTTTTGATATCCTTATATGTTACCAAAGGATGCTTTTGAATAAAAACTCGAACTTTGCTCCTTTTTAATTCAATTTTTTTGCCCATCATAAAAAGGAAAGTATACGCTAGTATTTAAATTTTGCCATTAAACTACGAACCCATCAAAAATCAAAGAAATTAAGATTTATAAACTTTAAATTTCTATTAATTTATGGCACTTGGCTTTTTACAGATTCTTGGACAAGCAGTAGATAGTCTTAATGCGACTAATTACTCAAATATAATCAATAATTCTGAAATATTCAATAATTCTGAAATATTCAATAATATTTCAACTATTGCTTATGTCCCTCCAAAAGTTTTTGCAGGAGCTTTCGCAACAATGATGGCAATTTGGCTCATAGTAATAGTTTTGATAGTTCTGTTGTTAATACTATGGATTTTCATGATTGTTGATGTCGCAAAAAGAAAATTCAAACAAGAACAAGATAAAATAGGCTGGATTTTGGTTATTGTTCTGACAGGCTACATAGGTGCAATAGTTTATTATTTTGCAATCAAAAGAGGGGATAAACACTAAAACCAGATATCTTATTATGTAAATAATATAAGCAAAACAAAGGGTTTTGGTAAAATTAACATATTTTACAAAGCTGCAAAACCAAAAACAATCTAACTTATAAACTACTTTCTAAAGATACTAGAAACCATTAAATATCTTAGTATCATTAAAATAAATGGAAAGGATAAAAGAACAGAGAGTGGTTGTTTCTGCAATTATCGCACATAGAGACAAATTCTTAATACTAAAAAGAAGTTCTAGTGAAAAGATTTTTCCAAAAAAATGGGAGTTTCCAAGCGGAAAAGTTGAGTTTGGAGAGAGCATAGGAGACACACTAAAAAGAGAAGTCGAAGAAGAAACAGGCCTCACAATAAGAAGTTCTAAATTTCTCTCTTCAAGAAGCTATACTTTTGATTATCAAGATGATGATGGCTATAAAACAAGACACAATATAGAACTTATGTTCATAGTCAGAGTCAATGAAGGAAGAATAAGACTCTCTTCAGCTCACGAAAATCTTTCATGGGTCACACCAGAAGAATCAAAGTCCTATGATATATTCAAAAATCTTCCAAAAATTCTAAAACAAGCAGACGAAGCATTTCTCTAGAATCAATCAATTATCCTTAAATTCAATTCTTTAGCCTTTTCAATAGATATTGCAAAGGATTTTCCGCAATCTTCGAGATGCTCTGGATAAACAAAAAGCCATTCAGTTCTCATGAACTTAAAAGCTAACAAAGGTTGCAACCCAAACTTCTTTGAAAACTCGATAAATTCTGTAATTTGCTCCTTGCTTAAATATTTCTTTTTATCCCTAGATGTCTTAACTTCGATAGCAAAAGCTTTTTCTCCATTTCCAGCCAATAAATCACAAGAAGGCTCTATCATGCATCCTGAACCAGCAACTCTGACAACAGCAAACTTTTTTTCCCATAATAGATGATATAATTCTCTTTCAGCTTTAATCCCCTTTTTTTTGTTTCCCATACTTCTATAAAAAAGTTAATTATTTAAATCTTCATAATGACAGAGAATATGCAAACCCTAAAAGAAAAAACAGATATTATCCTGTCTACAATAACTGAAAGAACCGAACCAATGAGCAGTTTATCACTTTTAGATATCTGCCTTCATTTTTATAATAAAATAGCCCTGACCTCTCAAAATAAAGATGAAATACTCTATGCCCAACCAAGAATTAGAGATATTGCTAAACTAAGACAAAAGATTAGGATTCATTACTCAACTATGGATCTGGAAATAGAAACTAAACATCCTGCGGCAGGATAGTTGTTCTATGATTTGCTTTGGCTCTTTCAGCAGCTTTTTTTATTAAATCCTCAATTTTCTTATTTAGAGCTTCAGGAAGCTCTGCTGAAAGCCTCAAATCACTATCTTTTGGTAAGACTTCTTTAATTTTCGACTTTACAACAAGTTCAACCATTTTGAGTTTTTTCCCAATAAATTTAGATGCAATCTTTAATACATCTCAAAAAAATAAATTAAAAAAATTATTAAATTAATTTTAGATTTGTGGTTTGTTTTTGCCTACAATCTTAAACATGTTACAGTCACATTCAACACACTTACCCTTAACTGCCCATGTTCCTTTCTTAATTTCTGTTGCTACAGGGCCCTTAATTTTCCTCTTTGTTTTGCATCTCATGCAGTGTCCTTCGAATTCTGTCATTTTTTACCTCCTTTGTCGTTTATTATCTTTAATCTAATCAGATATTTCTAAAAATAATCTAGATTTATAAACCTTATCCTTATCATCGAATATTATTTCAATTTGTTTAGTACAACAAAAGCGCATAATCTCAATCTAAAGCGCGCCTTATTTAATATTATCATAACCCTGCTTACTTCTTTTTCTTCTCAAGCGTCTTTTTTGCATCATCTATTAACATGCCTGAATAATAACCTGCAATCTTTTTATTTTCATCAGAACTTCTCTCGGTTTTCATAAATGGAAAAAAGATAACATCTCTGATACTTGGCGAATTAGTCAGAAGCATCACAATTCTATCAACACCAATTCCAATGCCTCCGGTAGGTGGCATTCCATGCTCCATGGCATTTAAAAAATCTTCATCAAGCTCAGATGTCCAGGGCTCTGCTTCATTTTTTCTATCTTTAACTTGCCCCTCTAATAAAGTCCTCTGCAAAATAGGATCATTTAACTCAGAATATGAATTTCCAAGCTCTAAGCCGCAGCAAGTCGGCTCAAATCTCTCTATAATCCCTTGTTTTGTTCTGCTGACTTTGCATAGGGGACATGTCTCCAAAGGATAGTCTTTAACAATTGTCGGCTCAATCATCTTATCTGCAACACTCTCAAATAATTCATTAATTATCTCGCCTCTCGGAGATTTTTTAGAGAGTTTTTCTATGCCTAGTTTTTCAGCCAGCTTAAATAACTCGCCATCATTCATCTTTTCAACCTCAACTTTCAAATGTTCTTTGATAATATCATGCATTGTGGCATGTCTCCACTTTCCAAAATCTATTTTGTGTCCTTGATACTCAAATTTAGTAGTTCCTAAAACCTTTTTAGCTAGAAAAGCCATCATCTCCTCAAAAAGTTTAGCCATATCATTATAATCTGCATATGCTTGATATAGCTCAACTTGAGTAAACTCTGGATTATGCTTTAAATCAATTGATTCATTTCTAAAATCTTTTCCTATCTCATAAACTCTCTCAAATCCCCCAATTATCAACTTTTTAAGATAGAGTTCATCTGCAACTCTCAGATAGACTTCTTGTTTTAAATCATTAAAAAATGTCTTAAAAGGCATAGCTGCTCCCCCACCATATATAGGCTGTAAAATAGGTGTCTCAACCTCAAGATAGCCTCTAGAATCTAAAAACTCCCTGATTCCCTGAATGACCTTAGTTCTTGTAATAAAAACTTCCTTAGATTTTGGATTTGATAATAAATCTAAATACCTCTTTCTATATCTCTCTTCCATATCCTGGAGCCCATGAAATTTCTCTGGCAGGGGCAAAATAGCCTTAGTCAGTATCTCTGCTTGGCTAACAAGAACAGAAAGCTCTCCTCTCTTTGTCCTAAATATGCTGCCTTCAACACCAATAAAGTCTCCTGCATCAATTTTCTTAATCTCGCTGGATATTTTATCCTTAAAAACAAGCTGAATTCTTCCAGAACCATCTTCTAAAGATATAAAATTTATCTGCCCCATCTCTCTAACAGACATAACTCTGCCGCAGACTCGAACACTATCTTTTGCTTCTTCCTCATTCTTTAACTTAGAGTATTTCTCTTGAAGCTCCTGAGCCAAATGAGTTCTTGAAAAAGAATACGGATAGGGATTAATTCCTTTCTTCTTAAGTTCCTCAATCTTCTTTTTCCTCTCCTTTATGATTTCCTCTTCTCGTGCCATGAAAT
>CAYPSK010000028.1:0-9805 GCA_964413705.1 Candidatus Woesearchaeota archaeon
AAGTGCCGGCAGCAGGAATTCCAGGGACTCTTGGCTTTACAACAGAACAGTGCTATAGCATTACAATTCCCGCTTCTCAATTAACAAGTGTTCCGATTGGCGGTGGAAAAGCAGAATTCTATGCAACAGATGAAGAATTAAAAAATTCAAAGAAAATCAAAATACTCTCGGAAAAATTAGAGACTCCGAATACTATAGAAGAGGTTATGGATGTTTATACTCTAATTAATCTAAATTCATTAACAATAACACTTGCATAAAAAAGCATGAACAAAAAATAAAAATGAATAAAAAAAGAATTTTATCAATTTTTGCAGTATTCCTAGTATTTTCTGTATTGTTTTCTGTTTCTGTCCTTGTTAGATCAGATGATTTGGTGCCAGCAACGCCGTCGCAAGCAGAGGCAGAACTATTAAGCAATCCAATAATATCACAAGACCAGTATCTTATTAATCCAAATCAATACTTTTATCCTTCTTTGAATAACCCTTCGAATTTTATGACATGGAGCGACGAATACTGCAATAAAACAGCAGTAATGGATTTCATTGTTGAAATGGCTCCAGATGCTTGTCAGCCAAGCCCTGTAACTTCAGACTTATTAGAAGAACAAGATGTTCCAGTGATGTGCAAGCTAACAGGGATAAAAATAAATCCCTTGATAGATGTTCCAAGCATAAAAAATGTTAGGCCAATTTTCAAGAATCAATCAAAAGAAATTGCATATATTAATTTTTATCCTGCAAAGAGCGCTCTAGGAAGTTACCAATTCACTACACAAAGTGCCCTAGTCACTCAAGGAAATCCAACCCTGAGCAACCTAGGATATATTGTTGTATCATTGAGGCAGCAGCCTATTGAATCAAAGATGCCCAATAATGTTTCAGTTAATGTCATTTTGAATATAACATATGATGTATCAAAAACATACGGCTTGCATACAGAACAACTCTCCCTTCCTGTCCTGACTCAAGATGAATGGGAAAATAGTTATAAAAAAATACAGTTTTGGAAATGGCAAGGGCTATGTCAGGGTCCAAGAAATAAAAGATAACAATGCAAAAATTTCAGTTTATTATAGTGCTCTTGGAACTCCGATAGCTTCAAAAGAGATGAGGGCAGGAGATAATCTGACTTTCAAGCTCCCTGGTTTTTATTGTCAAGAGGGCCTGAATATAACCCTAGATGAAATAAAAGTTCCAAGCACAAGAGTAAGATTGATTGTAAATGGCGATGAATTTTTAGTTGAGGAAGGAGAGGAAATAGCTGATTCTGGTTGTCAAGTCCAATCAATAGAGCCAGAACAATATGGTTATGGGGGAACAGTCCAGATAACTTGCCAAGGTTCTGTTTACAGTGGAAAAGGAACTGGTGATTATGAATTAAGTCTGGCTCCAAAAAACGCAAATCTGAATATCCAGGATAATATTCCTACAAAAGGCAGCAGCTCCACAAGAGAAGTAACTCTTGGCGATGAAATAAAATTAAATGTATCTGATAATAATGAGTATAAATTTGAGTATTACTATGTTGCGCATATTGGAAAAGCCGCTGCATCAGGAAAAAGTGCACAAGATGTTGTTATTTTATTTGCATCAAGAACAAAAGCCCAATTAGACCAAAGTACAATAAGAAGATATGTTCAGGCATTTCAGAAGTATTTATCAAGCACAAATAAGCCTGAAATCGGGGGTGATTTTTCATTAAAAGATAGTGTAAATAAAGATTCTAGTGTTGGTGGCAATATAGGTTATGTAAAGAAGATTGAGAAAGGAATAGAAATAAAAATTGGCGGTCAGCAAGAGGACAGTGCAAGTGTTGAAGTACTATCTGTTGAAGGTCCGAGGCAAGTGACTTATTCAGCATCAGTTGAGACAGCTTACAAAGCAGCTATCTCACAGTATAGAAGCATATCAAATGAATTCTTGAATCAAAAAGACCTATCTGGAAGATATTACGGAGTAAAAGCTCTTAGGGCTGCTCAAGAGCTTGCGCATTTCATGTCAAAAGAAGATGATGAAATTGATTTTCTCCAAGAGATTATAGACCAGTATCAAGATAATCCAGATGAAGAGTTACAATATGAAGTTGAATCAGCCAGAGAAGACATAGTTTCAATAAGCCAGGGCTCAGGAAATAAATTTACAACTGTGACTTCAGGACAAGGAACATACTATGTTACTCTTGTTTCAATAGACAAGCCAGGATATAATTCTCAAGAAGCCACACTTAAAGTAGACGGCTCTCAAGGCACATATCTCATCGGAGATACAGTTGGTGACTGGGCACTATCAGAGATAAAAGATGATTATGTCACATTCATAACATCTGGAAAAGAAGAGACAATCTCCAAAGGTTCACTCAAGTTTCTTGGAATAAAAAAAGTGCAGCTTGTCAGCACATACCTAAAAAAAGAAGCAAAAGTCACTTTCTGGCCATTTGAGAAAGAAAGGACAACAACAACTAATTTTTCAGTTGTTATAGGAATTTCAAAAAGATCTATTCAACTCACTCCTGACCAGATTCAAAAGAAAATCCGAGACTTGAATAAAACAATTGAAACACTGGATAAATATGTGAATGCTCTAGAGAAAATAACAACTGCCTGGAAAAAAGTGTGTTATGTCGGAGGAACTGTTCTCTGGACCAAGAACTTATTAGAAGGATTTTCAGGAACACCAATGGCTCGAAGCATAGTCATGAAAGCCTGGACACTTAAATGCGCATCAGAAGCCTATCGAACAGAATTAGGAAATAATAAATTAATTACAGTCTCGCAGTGTTACCTAAAAAATAAAGCAAGCATAAATACTGATGTGAGTTCTGTGAAAAGCATAATTAATGAAGCAAATGATTTTGTCAAGAGTGTCAAGTCAAAATCAGGCGTAGTTATATCTAGTGGATTATTAGGATTATCAAAGCAGATTAATGATGAAAAATTCATTCTTGAAGCTAAGAATCTTTTCTCTTCAGACAGCAAAGCCAAAGCTCTGATTGATGATGTAGCAGATGATATTAAAGTCAGCGTGCCAGTAGGCAGGCTAAACATAGCGCAAAAAGGCAGAATTACTCAGATGCTCAATGACAAAAAAATAACTGAAGCACAAATAAGAGGCAATTGTTCTTCTAATTTAGGTGTCAAAGAAATGTTAGCTATCCAAGAAAATAACAAGAAAGAATATACTAAAGAAGTCCAAGCATGCATCATAAATGTCCCAGTTCATGTCAAGTATGTCATGGAGAGGCTAGACGAACTCGCAGACCAGGGCTTAGTTTCTGTAGATGATATAAAAGAATTATACCTAATTCTTGCAATAAATAAAAAAGTGAATTCAGATCCAGAATCAATAAGCGAGGTTCTAAGAGATTATAATAATATCAATGTCTTTTCCAAGTTTGATTATTTTGAAAGTATCTTACTAAGAAAGGAAAATCGCGATACTCTAAGTGGTAAGTGGGGCTTTGATATACAATTCTCAGAATCTGAAAACACGAAAAAACCCCTGACATACAATTCTATTCCAACAATTGATTCCAGTGTGATTGGCAGATTCAGCTCAACAGACATTCCATCTAGTTCAGGCATTATTAGAGATAAGAAATACTATGATGACGAAACAGGCGGCAAGCCTTATATGGTTTTTTCTGATTCAGGGAGGACAATTTTTGCTATCCTAGAACCCATGGGCAGTGGGAGCTATAATTATATCAAGGCATTTAAAGTCTTAGAAGATTCAGCAGGAATGTCTGAAATACAACAACAAACAAATGATAAAGGCGATGTTGTTAGGACAAAAGGAGAAGGGCTTTCTGATGATGAAGTAAAACAGCTTCCAAGAATAATTGAGCAAGACTTCGGAAAATGTGGCCATGCAATGGCAAGAGAGGATTATCAGATAAAGTTCTGGGAATCTGAACCATATGAAGGCATGATTGCCTATATGCCTATCCTAAGAAATGAGGGCTGGTACTATGCAACAAAAGCCTACAGTGGCTTTGAAAATAAATTAGTTTCATATAAAGAAACAGGACAGGTAAATGAATACTGGATATGCAATGTCGGAGAAAATGGAAAAGCTGAATTTAATTTCTATTCAGGAGCAGAGGGTGATGATTGTGGCTGCACTGGAATATCAAAAACAACAACCATGGATGTTCCAGATGATAAAAAAGAACTTGTGAATAGACTGGAGAAGTCTGGAGGATGCATAGAGAAAGCGCTTAAGAGCAGAGCAAATAAAGAGAGCCCGATAAATGCAGGAGATTGTGGCAAGCCAAGCATTGGCAAGCCACCTGTAAATATTCCCTCTACACAGTGTGAAGAATTCATGAGTCCAGAAGAGTGTTCTTTGATGTATAATCTATGTGACCCTGTAATATGCCCTCCAAGTCGGTGTGACTTTGGTGGAAGATTTCCTGTTGAAAATGTCATTCAAACAGGAATAATAGGTTCTTTGGTTTTATGCTCAAGTAACACAGATGTTACAGTACCGATTTGTATAACTGGATTATACAATGGTTTAGATTCTTTGAATAATATGGTCTTTAAACAATATAGACAGTGTCTACAGAAGCAGATTGATACAGGACAGACAACAGGTTTATGTGATTACTGGCACTCTGTTTATTTCTGTCAGCTTTTATGGAACAACCTAGATCCATTTATAAAAGCAGGAATTCCACTAGTAACATCATCCTTAAACACAGGCGGAGGAGAGTATGCTTTGTTTTCAGATGCTTTCAAAAGCAGCCAGGATTCCTTGACATACTTCACGCAGAATTATGGTCCAAATGCTTTTACATCTTTCAAAGAGAAATCTGTGGATGAAAAAAGCACATCTATCTGTGATAGGTATTTATCAATAAGATATCCTACTGTTGCGAAGTTCTTCGATGATTTGACAAAAGCAGATTCTTACTATCAAGTATATGCTTCTGTTGATGAAATCCCAATGGGCGGAGGAAGTCCAGAATCTCACTACCGTGTCTTCTATACTATCTATGCAGGCCGTGATCAGCCCCTAAGTTATCAAGTTTATTTAAAGAAAAAAATAAATGCACAAAGTTATTCATATGAACGAGAAAAACAATATGTAAGAGACGCTACAGGATTCCTTGCAGTAGGTCAGACAGTATCTAATAAAGCAGATATTATCGCACCAGCAGGATATACTGAAATATGCATAAATATAAACGGCAAAGATGAGTGTGGTTTTGGAACACTCTCAACATCTTTTGCAGTGCAGGAACTTCAGAATGTCTATCTTCAAGATCAAATAAAGAAAAATATCAAGACACAGAAAGAGTGCCAGGCAGGCTCAGCAACAATTATTCCAACAGCCTCTTTTAATATTCAGAGTCAGCTGCAAGAAGCTCTTCAACCTGAGATTTATAGAAGAGGGATAATCAGAATTTGTGCTTCAGACAATCCAAGCGGCAGTGTAGATTCAACAAGGTACCAAAGAATAGGATACTGCGATAATGAAAAAATCGGTTGCTGGCTTGATATGAGCTCTGTGAATGACAGCATTTCAGACTTAGGAATTGTGAAGGATGTTTATAAATATGCAGAACAAAGCACAATAACACATATGCTTGAGAAAGAGGGTTATGATCTTCCTACAACAAGCCAAGACAAGCTTCTCAAAGTAGAGCAGCAGATAGAAGATATTCAAAAAGACGCAAATGTTTTAATAGAGTCTATAAATCAAAGATTTTCTTCAGATAATCCCGCAATACTAAATCCTACAGGGGCATCAAGTAAGGCTACAGGAAGTGTCATATTTCCATTAACAGGCATGGTAACAGAAAACTATAACAATCCCCCAGTCGAGGCCCTTATAATTCCTTCAAACATAAATAGTGTTGAGGTTCAAGATATTCTTGATAAATACAGCCCGCAATTAATTAGCCTGACTTCAAGAATAGATCCTTTGGTAAAAGAACTTAAAACAATAAGCGATAAGTGCATCAGTATAGAAGAAAAATCAAGAGCACAGTGGGATATTGCAATTTTATTAGAACTTAAATCAAAACTTAAATCTCAAGTCGAAGTCGCCCTAACAAACTTGGCTATTATACAAGGAGGAAGCTGCGCAGGCCAGGGAGGAAACTGGTATGACCTATCTGTCTGTCCAGCAGGCTACAAAAAAATAACTGACGCGACAGATAACCTTATTGGTTCTGTCTGTTGTGCACAAGTACTTGGAAAATTTGAAGAATTCACTGAGTGGTATACAGATAATCTTAAAATATTAAATAAAAATGTAAAAACAGACGCCCTAACCCTCGGAGATACTGGAGCATTCTCTCCAGGAAAAGGAAGAGTGATTAAAGCAGACACTGGCTTAAAACTTTTTGGCGCAGGGAACAGAGAATTCATAATTCAGTATGCAGATAATTTATTTATTAAGTATACTGTTTCAGGAGGTGCTAGGCTTAGTGAGGTTATTACTAAGGGAAAAATACTTACTCCTGGAAAGACAGTCTTTAGGCTTGTTTCATTCTCTCCTTCCATTCTCACTAAGACAACTCCTGGCGGACAAGTCATCATAACTGCTTATGTCAATAATGAGAGAGATCCAAGAAATCCTCTATGTTTCTTCACAACAGAAAAGCTTGATGAAATAAAAAAAGCCAATCCCAAAATAAGTTTCCCCACAGAGTCTGAATGTGCCTTTGACAGACAAGGCATTAAAGTCGAGGGAGTTATTTATGGAACAACTGCCGTTATGCCAACAGAAGGGGTGGAAGATGAAACAAATTGGCAGTGGCACACTCTATCAAAACAAGAATTTGCTAATATATTGAATTCCATAATTATTGACAAAACAACGGCTCAAATAATCTTATCTATTGCTATAAAAGAACAAAGTTCTGGGGAAAATCTTCGTTTTCCGGACCATAATGCGTGGGGTGTTATGGCTAATGGGCCCGATCAAAGTAAGGGCTATGGTTGGGGTTTTAGTAGGTCTCAGTGGACCACTTTTAGATTCACTGAAACAGAAAGGAGCACCAACGAAAATAAATGGTTTGTAGGATTTCCAACATATCAAGCGGCATTCGATTTTATGGTGGATGTATTGAAATCAAAGTCATCAGGATATTCAATTAATTATGGAGACACTGGTGAGGGATTTGCAAAAATGTGGTATCAAAAATGGGGACCAAATGCCGGGACAAAAAATAATCCTCCGGCAAGTGAAAATTCTGAACTAAAGAATATATGGAATAAAGCCTACGATTATATTGAAAGTTCAGTTGCACCCTCTTCACTTCCAGAATACGAGCTCCCAGACAAACCCATAGAAATAACGTTTAGAGATAGTGAGTTAGGGGTAAGTCCTGTTAAATATAGATACAATCGAGGAAGTAATGGGTGGGAATTAAAGGCTTTACTGTTCTGGAATTCTGTTGATGAGACGCTATATGGTTTGTCAGCAAAAAATGCCGAAATCAAAAATGATCTTAAAAAAATCAAAAAAGAAAAAGAGCTTAAGGGATACGAATACTTTAAACAATTATCCCGTGATACTTCAATAGGTACTGTAACTGGGTTGTCTACTCTAAAAGAAGTAACTAAAACTTCATCACAATCAGGAACACAAACTCCTCCTGTCTCATCAGCAGACTTTGATGATGTTCTTCTTTATTCAAATGTGAACAATGGGGTCTTTGATTCAAGCAATGTTAATAATTTAGTCGACTTTGGAGATAGTGTTAGAGTATGTGCAGTCATTGAAAAAGATGGAAGATTATACTCTAGCTCAGAAGTTTCCTCAAAAAATTCAGAGATAAGCTCATGGACTGGAACAACACCGACATTTGAATGGTATAAAATAGAAGCATATCAAAGCCCATTATATTCTGGAGCAACAAATACTTATAGTCTTCCAGCAGCAGGCACAGGAACAAAAAATGATGTTGTCCAGTATAAGCAAACCAAAATAGCAGGAAGCAATTGGTGTATTGATCAAAAATCAATTGACTCTAGTTTTGGAACATACTGGTACAGGGCCCAGGTAAAAATTGGTTTAACATTGCTGTCCTCGCTAGGAGAACCTGCAGATTCTTCAGATATATCTGCATTGCAGTCAAAACTCCCCCTAGTGACAATTTCAAAATATACAAGCAGAATAATTACCCTGCTCAAACCAAATGCAATGGAGAATTATGCAATAAGTCCTTCAGTCTTGAGAATTTCAAGAAAATCAAATTATGATACAACAATATGTACAACATATGGTTATCAGAGCACAGACCTGAGATGTCAGTTCATCTCGATTCTTGAAGCTTTCAAGAATCTTCCTTTTGTGCATGGTTGTGGAGAATATAATTGCGGTCAAATTGCAGAACCAGGAACAAGTTGTTCAACAAATCCAGTATCACATTTGGCTGAAGAATTCATCGCAGTTGATTGTCTAAATTTAATGCTTTCTGCGCTCGAGCAAACAACAGGCAAATCATATGATGCTTTCAATGACTTCAACACATTTATCTCAGATTATGGGACAATCAAGAATAATGTGAATGAACTTCCAATGAACGGAATCCTAAATACTGGTTTTAATTTTGGAAAAGACAAACAAGTTGAAATAGGAGATATTTTATTTATGTATGCGGGGGATCACTACATTCATACCTTAATCATATACAACGATGCTGATTTAAATGACAAGTTCAATGGCAAAGATTATGCTGTTTATGCAAGCAATTCTTGTCCGGGCCCAAATCCTTTAGATCCGTCAAGCCAGTCAACCTATGCTGGAAACTTATGCTATGCTCCTTTTGCAAGATACGCATCAAGCAGCGATGGATTAAAATATACTATGGTCAAGATAAAAGACTTAGGGTAAAATCCTTTATCTTTTAAATTAAGAAATAATTCTTTTGAATAAATAATTATAACCTTCGTTATAATTAAAATTTAAAAAAATAAAAAAATAAAAAAATTAATATGGTGAATCGTAGCCGTTTGCGCTTGGTTCTTTAACTGTTCTTTTGCAATGTGGTCTTTGGTGTCTTGGTTGTACAGTTCCCTGATATTCATGCCTATGTTCGCCATCGCATCTTGGAACAACAGGATAATCATTGTTATCGCCATTACCAGTAGATACTTGACCAGCAGTTATGTTATAATCTGTAACAACAGTCTTGCCTCTCAATGCATTACCAAGTAAAAGGCCTCCAATGCCTGTAGCAGCAGCAGCGCTCACAGCAATAACCGTATTTCTAAGTTTATGATTTGCTCTTGCCATTTTATTTAGTTTAAACCTCCACAACTACTAAGCCAAAAGAGTTTATAAACCTTTCGGTATGTTGTAACTATGTAGTGACAATCAGAATAAAGAAAATATCACAAGAGCAGAAGTTATAATGCATCACCATTTTTCTAGAATTATATTTACTCTATGAAATCAATCAACTAAAATACCCTGGACACAGGCTTCTTGTCCTGGCCTGTTTGTTACTCTGACTTTTCCAAGGTCTGTTTCTAAGATAGCGCCTTTGACAATGGCATTCCTTCTAGCTAAGAAAGGATTACTAGGAACTTCTTTGACAGTCTTGATCTTGGTGACTTGGCATTTCTTATCCTTCTTAATAAAAACATTTACTTTATCTGTGCTCAATAAAAAAGATTTGTGATGCCCGCCCATTGTTCTGACTGACTTTTTTTTCTCAACACCGAGGGTGACTTGCCTGAATACTCCTATACTTTCAAAGAGTTTCTTCTTCCTTGTCTTCTTTAATTTTCCACCGGTTGATTTTCTTCCTTTCATAGAAATGAAGGCAGAAAATGGTTTAA
>CAYPSK010000029.1:0-9389 GCA_964413705.1 Candidatus Woesearchaeota archaeon
TTATAGTTAAGAGATAAAATTTACATTTAAAAATCTTTGTTTTTGGGTTTTTAATCAAATTCTCTATTTTTCTAAAATTATTGGATTTCTAAGAACTTTTGTTGCCGGATTATGGCCACTTTGATTTTTTTCTCTTTCAACCTTTTTATTAGTTCTTTGTCCATTGTTCCGACCAAGGCAGATTTTGCATGTGCGACCCTAATCAATTCATCATCAGCCTTTCCTTCAATTGCTTTTCCATCAATTTCATGGACATATTCTAGCCTATCTTTTATTTTATTAAAGAACATAAGAACTATTTTACAAGCGAGAATATCCTCTTGTTTCTCTCTTCTCTTCCCATCACTCTTGCTCAGCATGACAAGTTCTTTCAGAACAGGCTTGATAATCAATACTTTTTCAAACCTCTCAAGCTCATCAAGCAGTTTGAACCTAAATAAATATACTAGGAAGTTTGTGTCTGGAATGATTTTCATATAAGAATCAAGTTTATTCAGTTTATAAAATTATTTTATGCAGAATTAGGCAAAATATATTTTATCCAGTCTTTCATTTCAAGAACTTGACCAAGATCAAGTCTTCTAGCAATTTCCTCTCTTGCCATGAGCCTTTCTACACCCTTAGGCCCATGCTTAAGTGATTCATATGCCATTAATAATCTAAGAAAAGCTTCGCTAAGTTTTCCATTGCGCCAGTAAATATCAAGAATATCTAAAACAACTCTCCTCGGTCCATTCTCTCCAAAAGCGCGAGCTACTGCACCATCCACATTTTTATTTACTGAGAGAACAACATTTGCTTGAGTATATTGTTCTCTGGATATCCATAATCTAGGGTCTGGAAAGATTCCTGTTGGATAGACTATAATCCCTTCTAATCTTGGTTGGATATATGATTTAATAAATTGGCTTCTTCTTGCCCCAATATGGCATGCTGCTACTGCCACAAGCCAAGTGTCTGGCGTTGATACATATGTCAATTTAGTTCTTTGGCCTCTCTTTTAAATTAAAATAATTATAGAATTCTTCTGATAAAGTAAGTTCAAATGTCCTGCTCGCTTTCTTGGCTTTGACCAGACCCATCTCAATAAAATGATGTATATGATCATATGCTTTATTTCCTCTTATCTTGACAATTGAAGACTGTTTTATTGGTTGTTTGTATGCAATAATTGCCAGAGTTTCTTGCTCTGCTTTTGTGAATTCTGTCTGCCCTGTGACAATTTTATTTACAAGTGAATAAAACTCCTTTTTTACATCCATCTTATAGAGCATTTTTCCATCAACTTCTCTTGCATGTATAACTAAAGCACTTCCAATCTCACTATACTTTTCAAGAAGTTTGTGCATGGATTCCTGAATACTTAGGGGATTTACTCCTGTGAATTTGACAAGCTCATTAAGGTCCAAGAATCTTGCAGCTAAGAATAAAGTTGCCTCGATTTTCTGCAGCATGACTGATTCTTCTTGAGAATCCAGATTCTCTTGGATTTCTGGCTCGCCCATGATTCTCCTGCTATCTTCTTGATCAGAATTCTCACTTTCTTCTCCGGTTCCTTCGAATAATTCTCTGACTCCCTCTCTGTTCTGTATATCAATTATATTAATCTCTTTTTCTCTCTCTTTTTCTTTTGTCATAAGAACTTAAAAACATGATGCTTAAATAATTTATGCTCGAAATTATTTAAGTTTAGCAAGCCAAAAACTTAAATATTGCGCTTTTTTATGAAATTCATAGTTACTTACGCGCTGATAGTATAGTGGTTAGTACTCGACGTTGCCATCTTATGGGAACCCAGGTTCCCCTAAAAAGTCACCCTTCCTTAAAGGATGACATAAAACAAAAACGTTGTGACCCGGGTTCGACTCCCGGTCGGCGCATTACAGGAAGTAGTTATAACAAGAATTTTAAGGTTTTTTCTTTAGGGATATTTTTAATAAAAAGAAATATTTAAATACCACTATAGAGTAGTATAAATGATAAAATAAAATGGATATCAAAATGAATGAAAGGGAGAGCCTTGATATAAGAGTAGAAGAATTTGAATGTGTTGGCTATTATGCACATTGGGAAATACTTGCAAAAGGCGATAATAGAATTGTCTATGATAGAAAAGCCGGTAGAATAATAACTGAATATTTAATACCTCGCAACAACTTGTGATATTTATAACTATATTTTCTAAGAGGGAATACTATCCCCGTCGCTCCCGGTCGGCGCATGTTTTCCAATTAAAATTAATAAAGAGAATTAAACAGTTCGAATTAGTGGAAAGTTAATTCTCGCCCTCCCAATCTTCCCCATAAGTTTGTTGAGTAATTTTACTTTTGGATAGTATTCTTGAATAAAACGTTCGTGTACTGGGTTTTCTGCTCCACTAAATTCAAGTCCTGTGATTTTAACAAATTGTTTGTAAATTCCATTATTAGTCGTGTCATCTAGAGAAGTTAAAGTGAAGAGAGTATTGGGAACTGGGGGAGATTTTCTTTGATAATAAAATAACATCATCCAATAAGAATAAGGATTTGGAGTCACCCTTTTCCATAAAGCATATTTATCTATTTCTAGGTCTCCAACAGGAATCTCTCTAAAATCTGAATCATATCTACGGAGAGCTGACACTAATAAATTGCCTTCAAGACTAGCGGACTTAACTAAAGTTCTAGGTTTTGGTGTTTCAGGTTCTGGTAAACTTATCATTTTTTTGATATCAGAAACAATCTTGGACTGTCACCTATTAATTATTTGTTTTATTCACTTATAAGATTAACTAGAAAAGAGATATATTTTAATATATATGATGCAAAATATATATTAAAATGCTAGAAAAACAGGGTTTTTCTGCATGCCAAAAATCTAAGATTTTTGAGCATAGATAAATTCGCGCCGGCCTCTTAGAGATAAGGGGAAAATTTTGCATCATAAATAGCGTTTTGCAATTCATAATTGCCTGGTTTTAGCAAGTGATAAAATATTTAAACACTCTTTCTCTATTTAATTAGGATAAAAAAAGAGAAAATATAGAAAAAGAGGATAAAAAGAAAAATGTCAGAATTAAGTCCAGTATTTGATGGAAAGATTGTTCATGCAGGAATTTTTGATTTTAAGGAGTTATATCAATTCATGTTCGGCTGGTTCAAAGACTATCAGTATCTTATTCATGAAAAAAAATACTCTGAGAAAATAAAACCCGAGGGTAAAGTTCTTGAGATAGAATGGAAATGCTTCAGAAAAATTTCTGATTATTTTAGGTTCAGAATAAGAATGGTTGCAAGATTTACACAGATGGTCAAAGTAGAAATTCAGCAAGAAGGTGTAAATGTAAAGAGAGACAAAGGAGATATGGAAATAAAGTTCTGGTGCTGGCTTGAAAGAGACTATGAGAATAAGTGGGAGCAGAACCCAGTTACTAAATTCTTGAGGGGCATTTATGATAAATACATAATAAGAAGCAGGATAGACTTCTATGAAGATAAGCTAAAAGATGAAATAGATGAGATGATGACCCAGACAAAATCCTTTTTAGCCCTGTCTGCGCAGAAGGACTAATTCTTTTATCCTAAATTTAACATATATTTTAGAGAATAATCATCTTTTTATATGATTAAACCATTATTTTTAATGGCATTCAAGTTGATAAATAAGCCAGGAAAAGACAGAAGGCCAGATAAGGATGAGTACTATCTTTCTATAGCAAAACAAATCTCCCAGAGAAGCACTTGTTTAAAGAAAAAATTCGGCGCAATAATAGTCAAAGAAGAGAATATAATTGCTGCAGGCTACATGGGGAGTCCAAGAGGAACACCTAATTGCATTGACATTGGAAAATGTGCTCAGGAAAAGGACAAGAAACTTCTAGTAGATAATTGCCGAGGAGTACATGCTGAACTCAATGCAATTATAAATGCCGCAAGAGCAGGGACGTCTGTCTTAAACGGCACGATGTATCTCTATGGAGAAGGCGCAATCTTAAATAAGGCATTATTTGGCAAGCCCTGTAAAAGCTGCAGAAAAGTTATAGTCAATGCCGGAATAGCTGAAGTAATTGTTCCTGGAGAAAAAGGTCTTAGAAGATACAGGACAGAATTCTGGGTCAAAGAGCAGAAGAAAGATCCTTTTGTAGATGTTATATAACTAGGATAAACAAGACCGCATCAGCATAAAAGTCTTGTCAAATTTTATATTAATAATATTTTTTATATTACTTAATGTGCCCTAATTAGCAATAATGCGCTTCTTTTAATGTTAAAAAATCATTTCAGTTCAGAAATTCTGGTTTTTAACTTTCTCAGGGCTTCATCTTTATTGACTTCTCTGCCAATTGGGTTTATCTTGAAATCATGTGAAGGCAGAGCCTGAAGCCTAACTAGTGAGAATTCATCTACTTGCGGCATGAAACCTACAAGCCTAGCAAGTTCTTCATGCGCTTCATTGATTAAAAGATTTCCTTTTTGAATCAAGCCCCTCTTTTCTTTATCCTCTTTTCTTGCAAGAACAGCAGAACTATTCAGATTAAACAAAGAATTTTGGACATCTTTGATTCTTTGTTTGATATCATCAATCTCTCCTTTTTCAAGTTTTATAAAAACAGTCATTTTTTATAATATCTTTGTTTATATTGTTTATAATTTAATTTTTATATGCTTTTTTACTTTAATGCGCTTTTCTTATGATATACTGGATTCTTATCCAAATATCTAATTAATCTTCTGCTAGATTTGATCCGATGTTCCTTATTTCTCCTTTTATTCCATCGACATCTGATTTCCAGGATTCAATTTCAGAACTCTCTTCTGAGCTTAGTTCTTCTAGCCTTGTCATTATGCTATCAAGCTCTTTTAACTTATCTTCTATGCTTTCTAGAGAAGCAACAATTTGTTTGAACTTATCTATTTTGATGAATATCTGTTTTTTCTCTTTCTTTTGAGTTCTTAAATTTGATTCAAAACCCTTTGGCATATCATCTAAATCATCATCTCCCTCTTTTGTTTCGATTTCTGCCCTTTCAAAAGGAATTTCATCTATTTTTCTTCTTCCTTTTTTTGGCATATCCTTTATAACAGGGATTTTATCCTGATTAGAATTAAAATCAAGGAAATCCTTAGAACCTGTCTTATTTCTGAATCCCCTCGTTTCTTGAAAATCGTCACTTGGCGGTTCTGGAATTCTTGATACTTTCTTTTTGAATAGCATTTTTTATAATTTCTTAGACAATATAAATACTTTTGTAGTAACTTATTAATTACATAAATAAAAATTTAGTAAAGCACAAGATATAAATATTTTCCGTTCTTAAAAAAAGTGCTTAAAAATATAAAAAATGAAGAAAGACGAAAATCTTATTGTTTTTTTAAAGACAATTATACGGAGAATTGCAGGCAAGAATGCAGAAGATATCATTGATATCCTCTATCAAAAAGAAAATGTAAATGAATTTAAGATAGCTGAAAAGCTGAAAAGGAATATAAACGAAGTAAGGAATATTCTCTATAAACTTTCATCATTCAATATAATAACCTCGACGAGAAAAAAAGATAAGAGAAAAGGATGGTATACTTATTTCTGGACTCTTGATGTTGAAAAGGCTCTTGGGACATTATTGAAGTTCAAGGAGCAGGAGATGAAGAACTTGGAGCAGCTTGTTAAAAGTAGGCAGACGAAACAATTCTATTTTTGTGAGGCAGATAATATAGAGATGTCTGAAGAAACCGCGCTCAATCATAATTTTTTGTGCCCAGAGTGCAATCAATTGCTTCAGCCAGCAAATGAAGAGAAAAAGGTGAAAGAAATTAATCTAAGAGTTGATACTGCAAAAAAGGAGTATGACATACTTAAAAGCAAGTTAGATGAAATCAAACCAAAACCCGTCATAAAATTTGAAAAAAGCAAAAAAGCCAAGAAAAAGAAACCAAAGAAAAAAAAGATTAAGAAGAAAGTCAAGAAAAAAATCAAAAAAGTCAAAAAAGCAAAACCAAAGAAAAAAAAGAAGGCGAAAAAAGTAAAGGTAAAAAAAGTAAAGAAAAAAGCAAAGAAAAAAATTAAGAAGAAAAAACGTTAAAAATTTTTTCTGAAATAAAAGTGCATAGGATGCTAATTAAGTGCATAAAATGTATTGAATAAGATATCCCTATATATTCAATAAAGATTGCTCATCATAATCTTTATTAAACCAAAATTCTCTAAATAATCATGCCATATAAATTTTCATACAGGACAAGCTATAACTCTAGCCCCTATATAAACAGAAAACCAAAAAAGACATTCAACTTATCTGCAACCATCATCCTGATTATAATAACTGTTTTTATTTTTCTTGTCCAGATTATAGTTGATTATGCCGCATCAACCTCAGGTTCTGCAGGATTTTTTACAAGAACTTTCGGGCTGATGCCTTCTGACATCCTTCATGGAAATAATCTCTGGTCTATTATAACAAGTATGTTCCTGCATGGAGGAGTATTTCATCTAATAATGAATATGCTCTCTTTGATGTTCCTTGGTTCATTTCTAGAGAAGTTAATAGGAAAGAAAAGATTCTTGATGATTTATTTTGTTTCAGGAATTGTAGCATCACTATTCTTCGTGGTTCTTGCAGGCTTTTTCGGTTCAACAGCCCTTGGCTCTAGATTATTCGGCTCTCCAGATGCTTTAGCTGTCGGAGCAAGTGGAGCTATTTTTGGGATTGCAGCAACTCTGATGATCCTAACTCCCAAAGTCAAGGTCTATATTTTTCCAATCCCTAAGTCTTTGCCACTATGGCTTGGAGTTTTATTAAATCTCTTTGCACTCTGGGTCATCTCTGCATCAATTAGCCTGCCAATAGGAAATTCAGCACACCTCGGAGGATTTCTGACAGGGATTATATTTGGACTCTATCTAAGATTCAAGTATAAAAAAAGAGTCCAGGTTCTTGACCAAGTTTTCAGATAAGATTTAAATATATCTTAAAACTTAAAAAAACATGAAAGAGGCAAGGAAAAACAAGTCGGATTTTTTCCAGAAAAGTGCAGACACTCATCCCTTACTAAGAATAAAGAGGACATTTGGACAAAGGGCCGCAGATAAATTAAGTGTATTTTGCGGAAGCTGGAGATTTATAATTCTTCTCTTATGTTTTATGGCAGTTTGGATTTTTCTAAATATTTTGATGTTGATTTTAAGATGGGACCCTTACCCTTTTATCTTATTGAATTTAATTTTATCCTGTTTAGCTGCTTTGCAAGCACCAATAATCTTAATGTCCCAGAATAGACAAGCACAAAAAGACAGATTAACAGCTACTTATGATTACAGTGTGGATAAAAAAGCTGAAAAAGGAATTCAGAAAATACAATACGATTTAGATGAAATAAAAACGATGTTAAGAAAAAGAAGATAAATAAATATATTTGGGATTATAATTAGATTTATTCTAGAACCACTTGCTCAGCTTAACTTGTTCTTTATTTTCTTTCAAGAGAATACTCTTATTTTTATATAATGAGATAGGCAGTTGAAACCTAGCCTGGCAGGATATAAGAGCTTCTTCAACAGAATTGAATTTCTCAGGTTTCTTTGACATAGCTTCTCTTGTGGCTTCTCTTAAAATTCCAACGCCACATGGTGCCCAGTACTCTTCTCTTACCTCTCTCATCACAAGAACAGATGCCTGTCTCTTAATTTGTTCAAGATACTCACATACTCCGAGTCTATTAACATAATAAGCTCCTGTAACACTGTCAGCATAGCCTTTTTTTCCTTGATAAAATTCATAATCCTGCCAAGTTGCAATAGACTCTGAATCTGTTTGGCCAAAATAACCTTTTGAACTCGCCTCAATGACCTCAAAACCCCAGCATCCCGGAATAAGAAGAATATTATAATGATTCCCAAGATAATTAGCGCTAAAAACAAGAATCTCAGAAATCTGTTGATAATATTTTATCTTTTCAAGAAGTTTTTTTGAGATAGTATCATCTGTTGCAGTCACAGCCCAGCGTGTTGGCACAAGTTTTCTTCCTGTCCTTAATCCAAGTAAGCCAGCACTTAATACTTTGATTATATTGCTCACTTTTATTCCAGAACCATATAGTTCATTTATTGCAGTTACAGACTTTACATCGCCATCACTTGTCAGATAGTCAATTTTTTTCTCAACATGCGGGTTGCTTTCAAGCCTAGCACTCTTTAAAGGTGCAGGATTTCCAATCATCGCATTGTGCCCATCTAAATCAATCTTGACAATTGGTTTTTTTTCAAGTTCAAAACTAGCATCAACATGTTTACTTGCAAGAGCAATTTCCTGCATCAAATCCATAAATCTTCCTTTTGTTGTCTTAATGGCCTTGATATTAGAAGTGAATCTTGAATAAATCATCCTTGACCTGTATCCTAAAATGTCCTGAATACTTGCATTTTGTTCATGCCAGGATTCAGGCAGGCTCAAATATTCTGTTTCTCCAAATTCAGCAGGACTTAGGATTCCGGCAAAAACATTTGGATAGTTATATTTTCCAATAAATATCTCTGGCGGACTTGAGCCAGAAAATTCTTTCTCAATTTTGGGTTGAAAGCTTTTTATGCTGGCAAGAATCCTACAAGGGCCTCCACACATTCCTCTGCCTTTGCATCTTACGCATAGATTTGACATAAATAGGATTATAGTAAAGCATTAATTAACTTTATGGACAACTGAAGAATAATAAAAGTTGATTATTAGGTCTATTCAAATGTTATTCCTGATTAATTCTGCAACTTCAGAAAGCTCTTGTTCTGGGGACTCAGGGCGTTTTCCTGGCCGGTATAAAAATTTTCTTGGATCATACTCAAAAATGCCGGAATCTGATTTTTTTCTCGGAAGCATGTGTAAATGTAAATGATTTACTTTTTGTCCAGCGATTTGTCCCTCGTTCCAAGCATAATTGAAACCTTCGGCTGCAAATACTTTTATCATTGCTTGTTTCAACTTTTTTTGTAAAAGCAAAATTGCATGCAATTCATCATCATTTAAATCATCTATTTTTGAAACATGTCTTTTTGGACAAATTAAGGTATGGCCTGGAACAATAGGTATATTTGTAGGGAAGGCAAAAGCCAACTCATTTTCAATAATCAATCTAGACTTGATTTGTGGATCATTGATATTAAAGTATTCCATAGGTTGAATAAATAGTGCAATATATAAATTTTATTTGTCCAATCACAAGATTAGATAGCTTTAAAAATCGACTTTTCTTATCTGAAACATGATAAAAATCCTCTCCCCACAAAAGTGTGGAGTTTTAATGGATTTTTAGCATGGCTGAAAAAGAAAGTTTAAATTTTCTTTTTCAAACATAACCAAAATGAAATCATGTTATAGTTATTTACGTGAAGCATATAAACAAAAGGCTCCAGCGGAATGGCAGAGT
>CAYPSK010000030.1:0-8935 GCA_964413705.1 Candidatus Woesearchaeota archaeon
TACAATCTACCTTATTCTTTATCTTCAATGCATTGCTTGAATCACAACCAAGAATCTGTCCCCCTATTACTGCCTTCTTGCCATGCTTCTCAAGCTCTTTCTTGATATGCTTTAAAGAGCTTAAAAACTGTATAGTTGCAATTAAACCAACTCTACTAGGTAGTCCTTTAATAAAAGAATTAGAAATAGAGAAATGCTTTTTATACGCTGCATTAACAAAAATCACATTCATTCTATATCTACTTATGCTTCAACTGGTGTTGCTGCTTTTGGTGCTGGCATACTCGCCCTAAATATATCTACAAAAGGCGGGGTAGCGATAATTATGTTTTCGCCAAAACCAGCTATGTTTCCTTCAAGCGCATCAACGGTCTTCTTAAGTTTTGAGACAGATCTCTTTAACTCTATCACGTCCTTTGTTTTCAAAGGTTTGATATCTATTAAAGCAATTGTAGAGCCCTCTCTTATTATCTCTAATATCCTATTTGTGTCCTCGAATGTCTTAAGAACGAATGGTCTCAAAACAATCTTAGATTTCCTAGGAACGTCTCTTCCAACATCTACCTCAATATAGTCTGAAGCGTCTTGTGTTTGACTTCCTCCAAACAATTTTTGAAAAACTGATGCCATTTTATTTTTCCTTTTTTTCCTCTGTTTAATGATTTATAGAAAAGGAGTTGATTTATAAACTTTTTGTTGATATTTTATATGCTTTAAAATAGACAATTCTCACATAAAACACACTAAAAAATCAGAGAATTATTTCTCGCCCTTAATTATTTCTTCTCTTGTTTTAAGACTTTTTTTATTCAATTCTTCTTCTTGCTTTTCTATGGCCTTTATTCTTAATTCAAGCAACTGCTTTTTTCTTTCAAGTTCTTTTTTCAAGGGTTCTTTTTCTGCCTTGAACATCAAATTTCCGACAATTTTATAAACATCCCCTTTGATATCCTTAAGATTTTCAAGAGCGCTGTCTGTTTCAGAAAGCTCGACCTGAAAAAGCTGCTTCTGAAGTGATAAGTTCTGTGTAGCCTGTTCAATCATCTGTAACTCTTCAATACTTGGTTTCTTTTCCATTTTTAATTTTATTATAGATTAATTTATTCTAGTTTAAAATTAGATTGCCTTGACTTTTTTTGCTGCAGTTCTTGGCTTAAAAAAGATTTTGGCGCCGCAGTTAGGGCAAGAAAATCTGTTTTTCAATGATTTCTCATTTATTGATTTTCCGCAAAAAAAGCATTTGTAATCTGTCATTTTACACTTGATTGGTTTATATCTATTTTATTGTTAGTTTAATCAAAGCGCATTAATGAAAATCGAAGCGCATATTTTTTATAATTTTTAATCTTATCTCTTAATTGATTTTATCTTTTAAATTTATCTGTCTAATCATTAATCAGCGAGTATGCTCCTGCTGTGAATGTCTTGCCACACTTAGGACATTTCCATAAACCTTTAGCCAGCCTCTTACACCCTAGTCTTAAACATAAAGGGCATTTTTGCTTTGCTTTTCTCTTAGCATCAATTACAGCCCATCTTGCTCTTACACTAGAGCCACATCTAACTCCAAATCTCCCAGATGAACCGACCTTCTTTGTCCTTGCCATGTTTAATCTTACAAAATTTAGTTTTTAAAAGTATCTGTTAATAAAATCCCAAGGGCGATAATGGGGCTGCTGGGATTTGAACCCAGATCACGGGTGCCCAAGACCCGAATACTAACCAAGTTATAATACAGCCCCATCCTAAAAACAGATAAAATTGATTTATAAAAGTTATCTAATCAAAAAAATCAAACCCTTGACTGCCTACTTTTTCTTTTTCTCTACTTTCTTCTCTTCCTTGGCAGATGCTTTGGCCGGAGCCTTGGCTGCTGCGGCAGCTGCAGGCGCTGCGGCGCCTTCTTCAGGAGCTGCAGCTCCTTCTGCCCCAGTTGCTGCGGCAGCTGTTCCTGCTGCAGCTGCCTTGGCTTCTTTCTTTGCCTCAACAGACTTAATATAAGCATCCTGCGTTTTCTGGACTTTTGCAAATTCCTCAGCGAGAAGAGCAATCTTTTCCTGGCTTGCTTCCTCAGTTCCTTTAGAAATTAAATCATTATATTTTCCTTCTTTGACTTCTTTTATAATTTCTCTTCCATCCTTGCTCTCAACTAAAATTCCAAGAGAGACACAAGTTCCAAGAACAGAATCAATAGCTGCATTTAAACTATTCACCATCATATCTTTTTCTTTAATCTTCGCGACTTTAATTATTGTTTCAAAAGGCAAGTTCCCCATTTTAATATTTTTTGCTTCTCCAGAACCTTTTGTAATCCCTAGCTCTTGTTTAAGAAGTTCAGATGTTGGAGGAGTTGAAACTGAAACTGTAAATGCCTTAGTTTTTGTATTGATGTCAAGAAGAACAGGAACTTTTATTCCTTTGAATTCAGAAGTTGCTTTGTTTACATCAGCAATAATCTTTCCTAAATTAATCCCAAGAGGCCCCATCTTCTGGCTAAGAGCAGGCCCTGGCTTCATTGCCCCAGCATCAACAAGTAATTTCATTTGCATTTTTTTGTTATTGTGTAAAGCAAATTGGATTTTGCAACGTTGTGCTTATGCACCAAAATCCTTTATTTTGTTATTATCACATACCTCCAGTTTATTTTATCTCAACAGGATCATTGATGGCCTGTCCAGGCAAGCCTTTTTCAAAGACAACTCTGACATGCCCCTTGCTCCCATGTGTTGACATTATCTTTCCCTTGATTATAGTGCCTTGAACATTTTTCCAAGAAACTTCTTTTCCCATAAATTCCTTAGCTTTTTCAATCTTATCTATCCCGTTAATCTCTATTACAAAGTGCCTTGGCACATACTTTGTCTTTCCTCGTCTGAAACTTAAAACCTTTCCTTTCATGTTTATGTTGTTATTTATTCTGTTTTTATATATTTTTAATAATACAAAGCGCAATAATGCTACCTAAAGCGCACTGAAATATATTAAATTGCTAACCCTTACCTATAAATTAACACATTTAATAAAAACTTGAGAGAAAATACGTTTTTAAACCTATTTGTTATATCAAAAAACGTATTTTCTTATACCAAGTGCACTAATACTACCTAAAGCGCAAACATCCCTAAAAGAACCCCTTACAATTAAACAATAATTATCTCAAAATCTCCAAGCATTTTCTTTAACACAGAAAATAAAGCCTGGTCCATCTTCTTCTCTCCGCCTGCCTTACTAAGATGCTTCTTAAGTTCCTCCCTATCTGCATCAAGAACCTTTCCTTTCTCAATTCTCTTTATAACATCTTGAGTTATATCTGGAATAATAAAAACTGCTTCTTTAAACACATAGAGCTCTGCTTTTTTGAAAAAGTCCTTTCCTTTCTCTTGAATCTTATATGATAAGTAAATCTTTTTCTTCTCATTCTCAAAAATCTCTTTTCTCTGGAGATACTCAATTAAAGTGCTTGTGATATCATAAGAAGCTTTTTTCATTGAAGCTATATCCTGCTTTGTAACACTGCCTTTTTTATACTTCTTATTTATGTCAAATATTTCCTCAAGCAAATGCAATAATTTAGAAGGCAACAAACCCTTGCTGACATATTCCTTGCTTAATTTTGTACAAGCGCTTGCCTCACTACATTTTCCAATTACTTTTTCAAGCAATTCAAAAATCGAAGCATATATTGCAGAAACTTCTTTTTCAGCCATTTTCTGCTCAATCTGTTTCATCAACTCTTTTAATCTTTTTGTGAAATCAGTTGATTCTTTGAGCATTTCATCAATATCTCTTCCAGGAATCACAATCTTTGGATCATGCTCATATTTTTTATAAATTTTTACAATTTTTTCAAGTATATCTGCATACTTTGGCTCAAGTAATTTCTCTTTTTCAACAAAAATTTTCCTAAATGCCCCTTCCATTATCTCTTTAGGTGTCGGTGGAGCCATGCCATACAACATCAAAACAGCCTGACTAGGAGTCACAACACCCCAGAAGATATCCTGTGCCAGAATCTCATTAAGCCTCATTCTTACATTTTCAGACATCTTCTCTCCAAGAGACATGAACATATCAATAGCCTCAGGACTTGGCTTAATTTTTCCCATTTTCAAAAGCAATTTCCATGGCATGAATGCTCCTCTATCATATAATGGAACACCATCTCTAATGAATGTGAAGATAACAGGGTGTGCATCTTTGACAGATTCCCAGAACTCAGTCAAAATATAAATTTGGGGACTTAACTTATTCTTAACTCCTGCGAGATCTTCTGCCTCAGCAATATAGCTCCAGATAATAGTCCTCAGCTTTTCTTTTAATTCAAACCTCGACATTCTCTTAACATCTGTATCATCAATTACAACATAAATATCAATATCACTTGTCTTCTGAGCAGTTCCCCTAACCAAGGATCCGGCAATAACATAACTTACAACATATTTCTCAAACTTCCTCAAAACTAATGATTTATGAATAGAAGCAACTCTTAAAGCACCAAGAATGCCTTCATCATGCAATGGAAAAGACATTGCAATAGCCTCAACTAGGGCATATTTTCCATCAAAACACATCTCCCAAATATCAACAGGCGTTTTTATATGGAGCCATACCTTTGGTTTTAAGTCCTTTACTAATTTTATAGCCTCTTCCTTGACCTTGCCTATTTCTTTAAATTTATCTTCTGGAACAACGACCATGACATGAACGACTTTTTCATCTTTCTCTTTTATGACTTCTTCCTCTTCCTCGATTATCTGCGCAGCCTGTGGCGGTAGGATTCCGATTGCCTCTATATAGCTGAATTTCTTTGTTATAGCTTTCTTGAATTCTTTCAATTTCTCTCTTAATCTGTCAATTTCTTTTTTGACATCATCGGGAATCTCTTGAGCCATATCCTTCATCTTTTCATATGTCTCTTTCTCAGCATCCATAGAATTCTCTTCCAAATCCTTTTCATTTTTATCTTTCTTATTCTCAGCCATTTTTATCAAAAACGAGAAGCTTTTTAAAGTTTTGGCATAAAACTTTAAGCATCATAATGGAAAATGGGCCCAGCTGGGATCGAACCAGCGATCTACTCCGTTCTTAGTTTTCTCTCCGAGGTATCTTCCTAAGAGAGCTCATGTAAGGGAGTCGTCATAACCACTGGACTATGGGCCCACAAAATAAAATAGAGTTTGGATTTAAAAACTTATTTAGAAAGGTATTTAAAACAAAAATTTGTCCTAATCTAATAAAAAGAGAAAATTAAGAGAAAATGTTCATAAAAAAGATTTTTGATAATACGATTGATGAATCTGTGCATAAACAATTTGTCAGATTCGGAAAAGGAACTTATCCTGGAAGAGCAGTCACAAAAATAACAAAACAGCCTGATAAAATCAAGATAGGAACAAGTTTTGAAATGGTAAATGATGTGATAGAATTCTGTTCTCAACTTTCACAAAATCTAAATTGTTCTGGAATAATACTATCAAAAGAAAAATTAGATCTTCCGAATGAAAAGAAAAAAACAAATTTATTTGAATATAACATCAGTCAAAACCTGACTTCAGACCAGATAAAAAATATTCTAGAAAAATGTTATTCTTGTCTTCTGGACATAACCTCTCAAGGAATTTCTTTAAAATCAAAAAAGAAGCTTCCTAAACCTGGAAAAGCAGGAGACTCAAAAATAGACGACAAGTTCTGCCAGCTCGAACTAGATAAAAAATACTGGCCCCAAGTCAAGAATGAGTTCTGCTTCGACATTCAAAATGAATTCAAAAAGGCCCTGGTAGTCCATACTTATTTCATAACAAATATACTTATTCCAAAGGGCGAGAAAGATTTTGAAAAACTCCGCCTTATAGCAAAGCGAAAAGGCAAAATCCAGAGAAAAATTACAATAGACAAACAAGAAACAATAAAAGAAAAAGATTTTGAAGCGTGATTAAAAATCCGGATTTTTAAGCATGTTGAAAAAAAGACCTTTTTTTCAAGCGTAATCTTCAAAACATTGTTCTCTGCAATTCTCTCAATTTAACTAAAATATTAGAAAGATTTAAAAGTAAAATATCTGTGAGATAAATTGAACAAATTAAAATGGCAGAACCAATATTATTAAATCACCATTCAGGATCAGTTATACCTTACTGTGAAATAGGCCGGGAAGTTTTCCTCATATTCGAACAGAAGAGTCCGGACTTTAACCCCCCTTGGTTTGATAATGGGCTATGCCTTTTAGGGGGAAATTGGCAAAAAGGAACATTTAAAGATACTTCTCCTGATGAAACTCTTAAAAGAGAACTTGAAGAAGAACTTTGGGGACGATATGAAGCCCCAGAAGATTTAACCAAGCTTTTAGGGCAACAAATAGTAGAAAGAAAACCGCGAGTAACAGAAAGATATGGGCCAAAGGATATTCAAAAAATAAGAGAAGTTGCAGAAATTATCCTAGGAGAGTCTAGACGTGTTGATGATTGTATAGTCCATATGTTCCCCCCAGCATATAAAAGAGATTTAGTTCAAGGAGCAAGTTTTTTCGTTGCACCTTTATCAGAAGGGCAATTTAGAACAATCGAATCAATACTCCAAGAATATGAAGGAGTATTAA
This sequence comes from Candidatus Woesearchaeota archaeon, assembly GCA_964413705.1. GTDB lineage: Archaea > Nanobdellota > Nanobdellia > Pacearchaeales > UBA284 > JAPLYB01. The sequence goes on from CAYPSK010000030.1 coordinate 6,596, forward strand.
CTACTGATAATTTAAGATTTGATGGAAAAACAGCAATAACAACCATGGACAAAATTAATAAGACCGCACACAAATTTGCTTATGGAAATGACAATGTAATGAATCACCTGATAGACATTGAAGCGGTTCCCATTAAAACCCGAGTAAAAAGAACAATAGGCGACCTAGTCCAAGTGACCTCGATGAATTATTCAGGAAAAGCAAAAATGAGGGCAGTAGGAAAATTCCCAACATACGCAGAATTTGAGCGACTAGGATTTGAGTATAAAGCCGCAGCCTAATTGAATAATATTCTAGAACAATCATACTTTATTTCTAAAACTACAATAAACAGCACAATAATGCTTTTAAAGGGCATAAACTAAAACTAAAATGGCAGCAAATTTATCTATCCCCATAGATCGCAAACGAATCAGGAGAACATTTAATCAAGGGAGAAATCTCCATATGGGCGATGTAGTTCAGATGGCAGATGGAGTAAGAGGAGTCTACCAAGGTCTTTCAGCATACCATCCTAATCCAAAAACTAATTCAACTAGCATAACAATTGATTTATCACCCTGCTCAAGACAAACAGCATCGCGCCAATCAAAACCATCTAAACTAGAAGAAGGTCATGTTCTTCCAAGCTCAATTAATGTAGATGGGACAGAAGTGAGTGTTCACTATCAATTAAAGGGAATTAAAGAAATATCGCCTGCATTTCCTTCTTCGCCATATCGCTACTAAATAGCCTATATTCTAAAAGACAATAATCTTTTTTAATAGGCCCTTTCTATCTTAAACTATTAAAAAATGCCAAAAAAAGACATGGTCATAGTTAATTTTAGGATAGCTGTTAAAGCATTTATCATCAAAGAGAACAAGCTCTTCATTGTAAAAAGGTCAAAAAAAGACATTCAGAGCCCAAACATCTGGGAGCTTCCAGGTGGCAGATTAGAACTAGGCGAAGACCCAACCCTTGGGCTTATGAGAGAGATAAAAGAAGAAACAGGCATGCAAATAGAAGTTCATAATCCTCTGAATGTAAGACACTTTGAAAGAAGCGATGGCCAAACAATAACAATGATAGTATTTCTTTGCAAAGCAGAAGATGATGAAAACATAAAGCTTAGCAAAGAACACACAGACTATGAATGGCATGACCTAGAAAATGTTGAAAAAAAACTCACAAAATTTTTTCATAAAGAAGTCAAAATATTCAAGAGATTATATTCTAGCTTTCGTAATGTTTAAAAACCTACTTTTCTCAAACATACTAGGTTTAAACGGGTAGTAGAATGAAAGAATTAAATATCATTGATAAATGTAGAATAAAGCATGGGAAAGATACACAAACCAAGAGCCAGCAGTTTGCAATTCTGGCCAAGAAAAAGAACATCTAAAATACTACCTAGAGTAAACTGGCAACCTTTAGAGCAAAAATATTCTGCAAAAAAAGGCCTTCTCGGATTCATTGCTTATAAAGTAGGCAATGCCCGAGTCCTTGCTAATGACCTTACTCCAGACTCCATGACAAAGGGCAAAAATATCATTGTCCCTGTCACAATCCTTGAGTCCCCTTCTCTTAAAATTTTATCAATCCGCTTCTACAAAAACAACCAAATTTCTACCGAAGTTCTCTCTGAAAATCTAGATAAAGAGCTTAAACATATAATAAAAATTCCAAAGAAAAAATCAAGCCTAATAGAGATTGAAAAAAACCTAAAAGATTATGATAATCTCCGATTAATAGTCTATACACAAGTAAAAAAAACTGAGAAGAAAAAAACACCAGACATTATTGAAATAGGATTATCCGGAACTCTACAAGAAAAACTTGAACTTGCAAAAAATTATCTCGGCAAAGAGATGAACCTCTCAGAATTCTTTACTTCAAATCACTTAGTGGATATTCGAGGAGTCACAAAAGGATATGGTTTTTCAGGCCCAGTTCATCGACATGGCATCTCACTAAAACCTCATAAAACTGAAAAAGGTATAAGAAGACCTGGTTCACTTGCACCATGGCATCCTTCCAGAGTGACTTTTCACGCGCCAATGGCAGGCCAGCTAGGATTCTTTAAAAGGACACACTATAATCAGAAAATAATAGACATCGGTCCAGCATCAAAACTTCCTCTTGAATTCAAAAACTACGGAAAAATCAAGACAAACTACCTTGTGATTCTTGGCTCAATCCAAGGCCCTGCAAAAAGACAAGTCATTCTTACAAATCCACTAAGAGAAACTAGAAAAACACTCAAAAAAAATTTTGAAATAATAAAAATTTTAAACTAAAATAAAAAAATGAACCTCCCACGCCCTAAAGGGCGGGGTATCATAACATGAAAAACAAAA
>CAYPSK010000031.1:0-8887 GCA_964413705.1 Candidatus Woesearchaeota archaeon
TATCCATCCTATGGAAATATGTTTCTTTGCTATCGGGGCCCGGACCATAAACCACAGCACTTTCACTAGGATACCACTTTGTCACACCCAAAGTTTCAGCTTCTAAAATCTCTTGATAAAATACATCAAAATTATTATTATAGAGTGCTTTTTCTGGATTCGTTAGATGTTCCCAAATATCATAATATGAGTTATTTAAATTATTTTCTCCACCAGGGTTTAAGGGATTGCTCTCTATCCCAAGATTCGAGGAACCGCTCTCTTCCCAAATGTTAGATGAATCATCTTTTTGCGTGCTTGAAAAAAAACTAGGATTAAACAAACTAAAACCAGTGATATCCACTATAATAAGAATTAAAGACAGGCAAACTAAGATAGTGCTCCAAACCAAAATCTTTCTCATCTTTCCCCTTTTATCCATTTTATAAACCAAAATCAAACTTTATATAATTATCCCTTGATATTTCCAATTGGCCTAAGCCTGCAGACTTTTCTTGCTAACTTCGCTTCATGAATAGAATCAACAACATCCCTAACATCTTTGTAGGCTTTTGGAGCTTCTTCAGCCAACCCAGCATAACTATGGCATCGAACATAGATTCCTTTTTCCTCAAGTTCCTTTATGACTTTATCTCCTCTCCAAGTATTAGATGCCTGTGTTCTGGACATTGCTCTTCCTGCTCCATGGCACGATGAGAAAAAGGACTTGCTTCCTTCTTCAATTCCATGCAAGATATAACTCGCTGTTCCCATTGTTCCACCAATAAGAATTGGCTGCCCTACTTTCCTATAGGCCTTAGGAACCTCTTCTCTGCCTGGACCAAATGCCCTTGTTGCTCCTTTTCTATGGACATAAACTTCTTTCATCTTTCCATCAATCTCATGCTTTTCAAGTTTACAAGAATTATGTGAAACCTCATAAAAAGTCTCTAACTTGCCTTTGCAAATCTTTTCAAAACCCTCCCTAACAATATGTGCAATTACTTGCCTATTTGCATGAGCATAATTAAGAGCACAGCACATTGCTCCAAAATAATCCTGTCCTTCCTTGCTCTTAATTGGAGCACAAACAAGCTCTCTCTCACGAATAGGAATATTATATTTTCTTGAAGCCTCTGCAAGAACCTTAAGATAATCAGTTCCAATCTGATGTCCTAAAGCCCTTGATCCGCAGTGAATCCAAATCATTACCTGATTCTTAAAAATTCCAAGTTCCTTTGCTGCCCCCTCATCATAAATCTCATCAACATACTGAACCTCAAGATAGTGATTTCCAGAACCAAGTGTTCCAACTTGTTTTTTCTCTCTTTTCATCGCCATTTCTGAAACAGCTTCTGGAACAGCCCCTTGGATTGTTCCATGATCCTCAATAAATTCCAAATCCTCTTTTGTTCCGTAACCTCGGTCAACAACCCACTTTGCTCCCTGAGTCAGAAGCTCATTTACTTCAGAATCTTTTAATAAGATTTTTCCCCTAGAACCTAAGCCAGCAGGAACAGTTCTAAAAAGTTCATCAATAAGTTCTTTTATTTTTGGCTTGACATCATCAACACTTAGATTACTTTTCAAAGCTCTGACACCACAACCTCCATCAAAACCAACTCCTCCAACAGAAACAACTCCTTCATCAGCATCAAATGCTCCAACCCCCCCAATTGGAAATCCGTAGCCCCAATGAGCATCACTCATTGCAATACTCGCTCTCTGGATTCCTGGCAAGCATGCAACATTAGAAACTTGCTCCCAAACCTTATCATCCATCTCTTGAATCAACTTCTTTGAAGCAAAAATCTTTCCAGGAACCCTCATCTCCCCTGTAAGAGGAATTTCCCATTCATTATCATTGATTTTCTTGAATCTTTTAATATCCATTTTTTTATTTATATTCTTCAGTTATAAGTCTTTTTAATTCTTCCCTTATTCGCTCTATTTTAGCTGAATTTAGTTCATTTAACTTTGTTTTGCAGGATAAAATAAATCTACCGACAGCACATTCATCGTTTAATTCTATACTTTTTAGATAATATTGATTTTGTTTCCTATCTTCCTTCAGTGTTTTTAAGTATTCTATTTCAGATTCCTTAAAGTCAAATAATCCCATAAGTTCTAGAGTACAATCGTGAATTTCACACCTAATCCCACATTTCATTAATAAAGAGTAAAAAGCATTATAACAAGCATAATACGCATGGATAACTCTCCACTTTCCTTTTGTCGAGGATAGCGTTTCAAAAGTTTCTTCTGATTCTTTAATGTAAGACTCGCTTAGATGTGGTTTCAATTCAATAAGCCTAATTCCTTCCTTCTTTTCTAAACACCAACAAATTTTTTCCTCATCCATTTTTACTTTTCACTTTTTTTTAAAAAAATATTTACAATTCTTGATAAATCTCCAAAGATAATATGATTATTAAGTATTTCTATAGAGAGGGGATTATTAGACAATAATATTTCCTCAAATTCTTTATATGAAACATAGTGTTCTACAATCTCTAATCCCAAATTTCTTTTTACTTTCTTAATCTTCTCTTTATCTACCTTACCAAGGAGTACAATATCTAAGTCAGATTTTTCATTAAAAGTTCCAGAGGCATAAGAGCCAAAAATAATTATACTTTCACAATTTTTTAAAATTTCTTCAATTATTACAGATATCTCTTTATTTTTTAATAAAAATTGCAATGATTTTTCATTTTCAATAAGATTAAACATAATCCTCGAAATTGGTCTTGAAAGATTAAAATAAAAGAGTTTATTTTTTCCTTCTCTTTTATAATTAACAAGATTTTTTTCAGCCATCTCATTAAGATATCTTGAAATACTTTGCTGGGGAATTTCTGTTTTTCTCGCAAGTTCGCTTGCAGAATATGTTCCAGAATACTCTGAAGAAAAGGGGGTAAGTGAAACTACATTTGCTCCAGAGATAGTTTCTACTCTTTCTACCTTATTTTGAGTAATATTACTCTTTTTTGAGTTTGGCATAAAATTAAATAAGTTTAAGGTTTATAAAACCTTTGTTTTAGAAATTACTACGCGCTCCTAATCGTTCCTTTAAACATCAACAATGCACTGGGCTATAAATCTTTTGCTTTTGTCTTTACCTTTGCCCTTATCTTCAAAAACCCTGACCTGTGAGTAAGTAGCTGCCTTAATCTCTAACTTTGGTTGGTGTTTTTTCTCATCAAACTTTTCACCAACTGCCCATCCGCTAAGTTTCAATCCCGCCTTCTTTCCTTCATCAATCCTAACCTTAAAATCAGAGAACATCATTTCCTTGATGCTTGACTGCGCAAGCAAAGCATTCAGCCACTCAACCAAAAGCTCTTCATTATTCTGTGCAGAACACTGAATCTTGACTTTTTTCATAGCTTTGACTTTTTTCAAACTAACCTCAACACCAAACATAGCTTTAGCACACTCTTGAAATGCCTCTTCAGTATTCTTTCCCTTGCCTCTAACTCCAATATCTGCCTTATGTTCAAATGTTTCAAATGTCATTTTTAGATATGCTTTCTAGCTTGTTGTTCCTATTATTCACTCCACAAAAAGACTTTCAGCTTTTTAAAATCCTCTCCTTTTGTCACAAAATAATCATAAGCACGTATGTCCTTACTCTCTGGAACCTTTGAAGATGAAAGAGAGATATTTACGCTTGAATCAAAATTCATTATGTCCTCTCTTAAAAACTGCTCTACCATTAATATCTCTAAATCACTGCCCCCTAATATCCAAGTCCTAATTGTCTCATTATTTTCAATCTGATATAATATTTCTTGCCCTATGTTTGAATAATCCTTTGCCTTATTATCTAAAGGATTATCAAAAGCAAGTATAAAAAAACTAAACAAGATAACTATTGCCATGCTCATCTCAATGATTGCAACCCAGCCCCTTTTACTTCTTAATATGTTTTTCATTTTTACTTTGAGTTATGTTTATAATTTATTTAATCATTGGTTTTGGTAAAATACGAGAATTTTACAACTTTGCAAAACCCTAAACTTACACTAACTATCTCTATAATCCTCACCATGTCTGAACATTTACAATTGCATTTAGTATTGGATTCTGCCTATTTTTATTATAAACCTTAATCCTGAAATTTTTAGCATATATCTCAGAACCTTGGGGTTTTTCTTTGGTCATTGAAAATATACTCTCTCCACTCTCACCCCTAATAGATAATATAAAATCACCTCCGAATTCACCTTTTAGAACTTCATAATCATTATCATTATAATAACTTTGATTCATTTTATCAAGTTGTTCATATGAAAAGATCTTTCCATATGTTGGAATACTATAAACAACATCAGCAGAACCACAATCAGAAGGAACAGAAACGCGGTTTAACTCAAAAGATAGATTATAAATGTAATTGAATTTTGAATTGCACTTAGCCCCCACAAGAGTATAATTTCCTGCCCTCTCTAAAAATCTCTGTTCAAATTCCTCCAAAGAATTGCTCTCATTCTCTGCTTTATGAAAGACATTGAACAATATCAACATGCTAAAAATCGTAAAAACAAAGATAACTATAGCCACAACCATCTCAACATTTGTCACAGCTCTTTTATTCACGCCTCTTTTCATCTTTCACCTACTTTGTATAATACATCAAAGAAAAGGGATTAATAAATTTACTGGCTACTCTGCTTGTATTGTAATAAGATATACTGGTGGCTGTGGCTTGGGCCTAGGTGGGGCTTGAATTGCATCTGGCTCAACCCTTATAGTGGTGATTTTTTAGAGGGTTCTGAGACATATCTCCTTCTCCCATCACGATCTCGATAAGATATATGATAATTAACAGGAAAAACATAGGGCGCATAAACCTGCGCTCTAGGATTAATATTATTATTTAAGATTTCAATTTTGATTGTCTCTTTAGAAGAAGTGGTTGTTCCATCCCAAAATAAGAGTATAGTCAAAACAATTAATAAAAGCACCCCAAGTATGCATGCTGTAACAACAATTCCCTTTGATGTTTGTTCCATTTTTTCTTTTTTAGTCTTTTTTTAAGATTATACTAAAAGAACAAGAAGTATATATATTTTACGCAAAAAAATAACCTTCAATTTCCAAAAATTTATAAACTCCCGGGCATAATACTATTTATGGCTATACAAAAAGAGGACATGAAAATTATGAAGGAAAAGCTGAAATCACACATAAAATCAAAAATCCCTCATGTTGGCATTTTGAAAGAATTCAAAGATTTTCTTAAAGAGTATAGAGTTGTTCCTCTGGCAATAGCATTTGTAATTGGTATAGCATCAACAGCTATGATTAAGTCTATTGTAGACAACTTGATAATGCCCTTAATAACTCCGTTTATTCCGGGAGGAGCATGGCAGACAGCAACATTCAAGCTTGGTCCAATTGTCATAGGCTGGGGCGCATTATTAGGAGCAATAATTAACTTTGTAATCATCGCATTTGTGGTATTTTTAATTGCAAAGTATCTTCTTCGAGAAGAAAAGATTACGAAGAAGTAAAAAATTTTATAAATTTTTCTAGATTCTCTTCTTAATCTTAATCGCAGTCGGAGCCTCTCCACCATGCCAGGTGAACCTTGGCCTGACTCTCATTGGATAGATTCTTTCAGAATTATCATCAAGTATTATAGCACTTCCCTTTAATCTTGGCAGATTATCAAGATAAGTTTTAATATCTGTGGATAAATAACTCTGCATCATGTAATTCAAAGCATCAACATCTGGCCTTGCTGTAACTCTATGTGAAATGACTATATCTGACTGGGTTAGGACATCATGATGAATCATGCCTGGCTGCTGAGTAGCTAAAGCAAGAGAAATTCCTGGCTGTCTTCCCTCACGCAGAAGTTGAACTAGGGCGTCAGTTGCAGCAGTCTTTCCAGTTAGTGGAAGAAATTCATGTGCCTCATCTATACAAAGCCAAACAAGAGGCATCTCTCTTTTCTCTTTATAATATAAATAATCTAAACCATGCCTTACAGCCTCAACTTCTTCTTTTTTCCTGGCATCCATTCTCTCATCAAAAAGCTTCTTGCTTATCAATCCTATAACAAGTGCGCGAACATTAAACGCACCAATAGAACTATAACAACTTAAATCAAGAATTGTTGTTTTTCCTGCTTCAATTAAATCTCTTATCTTTGTTCCTTTTTCTTTCTTAGTTGCAAAAAGCCCCCAAGTCTTTGCTCCCTCAAAAAAGTTTATAGCTGCATCCTTAGCATCTTTGTTAAGTTCTTTATCTTTCTTTATATATAATATAATATCCTCTAAATCATAGTTTTTTATTCTTCCGGCAATAATCTCCTCTTGCAGCATAGTCACTGCTCTCTCAATGACAATAGCTACAGGGTCTGTAAAATTCAATCCGAATGTTATGACCCAATCATCAGAATTAAGCTCAGAAACCCTGACAGAGAAGCCATCATCAAAAGGAATTCCTTTTTCTTCAAAAAGACTTATTTTTCCATATGGGACAAAAACTCTTGCAGGAATTTTTCTAGGTTCTAAGCCCCATTCATGAATCAACTCAATCTCTTTTTCATTCTTGTGTTTCATTGTCCAGAATATTCCCATAGTATCAAATATAAGGACAGCGATGTTCTGAGCAACTTCTGGAGGAAGTGTTGCAATTTCTTCAGCCAAAGCACCAAGAGTATAACTCTTTCCACTTCCTCTTTTACCGCAGACAAGAACAACATGGCTTCGAGCCACATCTATCATAACTCTGTTAGACAAGCTAGTAATCTGACCCATCTTAACATAGTGCTTGCCAAGATAGACTAGGCCCTCATTCCCAAATCTTTTTTTATCACTATCATCTCTTCCAATTACTATATCTTCTGCCACTTTACTTTATTCCATACCTCTCTTTTATTAAAGATAAGATAAAGCATACTTATAAATTTTTACTTCTATTCAAAGTTCAAGATTCCCCAAGGAGAAATTCCATCTGCAATAATAACGCGTTGCTTTTTTGTTTCAAATTCATAAATGCCGTGCTGAACAACTGCCCCAATATCTTTTCCGGGGCATATCTTTACACTTAACGGTTCTACATTGACTGATTGCTCTAATTTTGGATTGGCATCAAGATAAACCATCTGCTCTGTTTCTTCTGTTTTTCCTCTAGGCAACGCCCTAAGCAAACTTGCTTCTAAAACTCCATGGTCTATTGCAACTATATTCAAGTCTCCTCGTTCTCTCTCTAACATCAAGAAATAACAAGGTAACACTGCTCCGGATATCTTCTCTTGAATATAAGCTTTCATGAAAAAATCAACATACTCCAAATTTATAAAGATTCTTATATGTTATTAATACTATTCCAACATTCTTTTTTATTCTTATCAAAAAATACCTGGATTTAAGATACATAAACTTTATAAATGTCCTTTTCATAAAAAGAAAATGGAAAGCACAGAACCAAAAAAAGAAGAGCATACTGGACATGTTGAAACAAACCCTTCAACAGAAGCCCATACAAGTCACCACGAAAGCCATCATCCAGAACATCACCCAGAAAATCATCCAGAACATCATCCTAATCCTTCAGGAGCCATATCATACTCTCCTACAAAAAAGAAAGCAGATTGGAGAACAATTCTTTTTGCTGTGATTGCAGTCGTATTATTAATTATAATCATATTGATGCTCACAAATGTCATAAAACTAAGAGGAACATCTCAAGTAACAACAAAAGAACTTCTGAATGTCTCATATGAAATTTATAGTGAAGGGGCTTCAATTTACTCAAGCAATGTTTTAGCTGAAAAAGACACAATTTCAGATTCTCTTGGCTTCGACACAAACAAGTTAGATGAAGAAATAAATAAGATGTCAGAAGGAGAGGAAAAGAACATAACCCTAGATCCTAGTGATGCTTACGGCGAATATAATTCCCAACTAAAATTTTCATATCCTAAGATAAATAAACAAAACAGAGCAAATACAATAAATAAGTCAACTTGGATTCCAATAACTTCCTTTGCATCAACATTTAATGAGCAGCCAATAGTTAACAAGGTCTATAATATCTCGAGCATGCCCTGGCCATATAAAGTTACATATATTAATTTGACACATGCTAAAATCAGTCAAGAACCCTCACTAAATCAAGAAATCCCTTATGGCCTTTTCACACTCAAGGTAACATCAATAACTGATAATGAAATAACACTCACAATAGAAGGAGAAGACACAATAATTCCAACATCTGACGGAGATTACATGATTAACTTCACAAGCACCCAGATAATAACCACTTTACTGGTAACAGTTGGACAAGAAGTTGAACTAACTGATCCTGAAACAGGAGAGTACTTGCCTGTAGCAAAGGTCGTATCAATAAATGATACACACATAATGCTTGATGCAAATTCCGAATATGCTGGAAAAACACTCATAGTTCAGGTCAAATTAATTGAAAGAAAAACAGAAACAACCCAATTAACTGGTAGCGCTATAAAAAATATTCCTGGAGCCCCTACACTTCAATTTTTCATAATGAGCGAATGTCCTTATGGAACACAGATGGCAAAAGGAGTTATTCCTGTCTGGGAAAAATTCATCAACAAAGCTAATATTGAATTAAGATTTGTTTCTTATACAATGCACGGACCTCAAGAAGAACTAGATAATAACAGATTAATCTGCATAAGAGAGGAACAATCCTCTAAACTAATAGCATACTTAAAATGCTTTGTCTATGGCGATGGGTCAGAAGCATCATCACAATCATGCATAACATCAACAGGTATAGACAAAACAAAACTAGACTCCTGTCTTGCATCAAATGTCGCAAAATATATGGAAATAGATACTGCACTAAATGAACAATACGGTGTCCAGGGCTCACCAACAGTTATAATAGATGGCAAAGAAGCTTCAGT
>CAYPSK010000032.1:0-8696 GCA_964413705.1 Candidatus Woesearchaeota archaeon
TGTGCAATATCTTGTCTAGTTGTTTGAGGAGTCACGTCAACAGTTCCTGTTGGTGCACTTACTCCAGATATGGTAAATTGCCGTGTTTGTGGTGTAGTCTCTGCATCATCATTGTATGCAGTTATTTCCATTGTGTATGTGCCAGATTTGACATTTGAAGGCAATTGCAATTCAATTGAAACTTCTTCAGTGGTTGATTCATCGTGTGTCCTGTAAGGTACAAGAACATCTATGAACTTTGTTCCACTTATTCCAAGTTCCTTGATTGTTGCTTTTACGTAAATGTCTTCTAAGTCATGATTACCTACATTCTTTATAACAATATCTGTTATAACTGAATTGCAAGCTATTTCACAACTTGATCTTATTTCAAAACTCTTTATGTCAAGAGCATTTGAAACTCTCTGTACATCAAATGGAATGTCTGCGCTGATAGGACCGTTCAAGTCATCTCCTTCGATTTCAACATGCATAGTATATATTTTAAATGCATCCATGGTGGATGGCATCTTCAAATACATGGTTCTTACATACTGGTTATTTTGATATATATCAAATATCTCTGATAAATCTTCGATTGTATTTCCAGATTGTCTAAACCAAACTCTCATGTTGACATTGTCTGCAAGGAGTGTCTTGTTCGTGTTGTTAGCTCCAACAATAACTACTTTGACATCTACATTTTCTCCACGTACAATTGAAGGCATTTGAGATGCCTTGTTGACGTTACACGTCCATGTGCCGGTGCTTGTATTAAATGTACAAGCCCCTTCATTATAGAACTGTTCGCCATTGACGTATACGATCATACTTTTGACAGTTAGATCGCCTGTATATGTCTTGTCCTCTGGTGTTGCTAAAACAACGCCCATATTCACTAGCAATACTGCTAAGCAAACAAAAGCTAAAACAAATCCAAGTTTGTTTTTCATTTTATAGTTTATTTTATTTAATTTATCTTTCACATAAACCGCCAGTATGATCTTTAAACAAAAGTTATGTAGTAAATGTAAAAGTGTTATTATTTTAGAGTTAAGTCTGTTTAAAAAGCTTTCTGACATTTCTGAGGCTGTTACACCAATCAGTAACAACTTAGAAACATGAAAAAATCATTTAAGATTATTGCAGAGAATTAAATATTTTCAAGCTTTTTAGTGAGTCTTCAACAGGGCTTGGGCTTTCGTTGATTATATTTGCATTAAGGCCTGACTTTTTTAAAAACTTTAGAAGTTCTTGTAAGTTACTTTCTGGAGTGACAAGATGCCTTATCTCCCCTTTATCCCCGAATTCTATTCCAGAGAAATGACAGTGCAGATTATTTATATGCGCAGATTTTATTTTTTTAAAAACATCATCATAATTTATTTTGCCCTGCCTTGCTCTTACATGCGCAAAGTCAATGCATAAAAAACAAGATGTTTCTTTGATGAGTTGTAACAATTCATCTATGCTTCCGAATTGTGATTTTTTCCCAGTTGCTTCTGGGCATAAATTTACATGCCAATTATTTTTTTTAATGACTTGCTGCATCTCAAGAATCTTCTCTTTTACGATTTTATATGTTTCTTCAGGGCTTTTAATTCCATAATAAGCAGCATGAAACACAACATTTTTGGCATGAAGATAATGCGCCCTTTCACAGCATAGTAAAATTCTCCTTATGCTTGCATCAATCTTCTCTTTGTTCTGAGAATTCAGATTTATATAATAAGGGGCATGGATTGAAAGTTGAATATCAAAGTTTTTTGCAATTTCCCCAATGACTTCTGCTTGAGAATTTGTAAGCCATATTTGATATGTAAAAGGTATTTCAGCGCACTTTATTCCTGCTTTATGATATGCCTCAAGGACTTTTGGAGCTTCTTTGAAGCCACCTATTCCTGCTGGACCAAAATGAATTTCTGCCATTTTTGTGCTTTTGTATTTTCTTCTTTATTTTACATTAATCTTTTTTATCCGACTTCCCACATCAACTTTCTCGAGCCTTGTTTTTTGAAGAATTCTTTAATTTCATCAAGGGAATAAATATCATGAATCCCGCGATCCTCTCTAAGCTTAACTATTCTGGGAAACCTTAGAGCATAGCCAGATGAATATGTTGGGGAAATCTGAATCTCCTGATATGCAACCTCAACAATAATTTTCGGCTTTATTGAAACTTCTGTATCTTTCTGTTTTATTATCAAGGGCTTGATTAAATTTGTCAGCTCTTCAAATGAAAGACCTTGGTCAGACTTTTCTTTTACACCTGTTCCTACCTTACCTATCTCTAAAAACTTTCCTTCGTGTCTGCATGACAAAATGAAAGAAGAGAACCACCCTGCTCTTTTTCCTTTCCCATACTCTGCTCCTGTAATTACAAGGTCAAGAGGATCTTGGACTGGTTTGAATTTAACCCAAGTATCTACTCTGGCACCTGGTTGATATCTTGAATTTATGCTTTTCATGACTATGCCTTCCATGCCATCTTTCAGTGCTTTTTTATAGAATGCTTCTGCTTTTTTTTCATCGTCTGTGACTATGTTCTCAGCTAGCTTAATTTTCCAGGGAACTGGCTTGACTATCTTTTCAAGCAATTTTCTCCTTTCTCTCAGAGGCATCTCAATCAAATCCTTGCCATTATAATCAATAATATCAAAAATATTAATCTCTATAGGAAGTTCTTTTTCTAATCTCTCTATATCATATTTTCTTTTTATTCTCTGAGAAATATCTTGAAATTGCTTATATTTCTTGGTTTTTGGATTAAATCCTACTGCTTCAGAGTCTAAGATAAAAGATTTTCCTGTGACTTGCTCTTTAATGTATCTGGCGACTTCTGGAAATTGTTTTGTGACATTATCTAATCTTCTTGTATATATTATTACCTTTCCATCAAGAGTTTTATGGATTAACATTCTGAATCCATCGTATTTCAATTCAATTTCTGCTGGCTTGCCAACTCGCTCAAAACCCTCTTTAATAGAATCTACTTTCTTGCATAATTCTACTTTAACAGGCCTTCCGACCTCTAGCTCTATTTTTTTCAGTGAATTTTCTCCCTCAAATGCAGACTCTAAAACTATGCCAAAGTCATTGGCTTTGTTATATGCTTCTTGAACCAAAGCAGAATAGTGCTCGTATTTTTCTCTTTGTTTTTCATCTAATTCAATGTCATTTTTTTCTGAATTATATTTTATTCCAATCTTATCTCCAAAACAAGCCCAGACAATTGCATCTCTGATTGTTCCATCTGCAACTCCGATTCTTAATTCTTCTAATAGGGTTCTTATTATATATCTAGCTTCAATTGGCTCTGAAATTGTCAAGAGTTCGGCAACTAAAGAGACCTTTCTGTCTACAGTGCCTGGTCCAACAAGAGCTGCTGCTTTTATTAGGTTATCAACAACTTTTTCTGTTCTTAACTTAGCTGAGAAAAGAGTCCTCTGTTTCTTTGTTTTTATTGTCTCTTCTGCAACTTTTCCTAAATCGCCAATGCTTCTCCATTTTTTCACAAGCTCGTGGTCAGAAGCTCCTGTTGCTTTGCTTATTGATTTTATGGCAAGTTGAGAAGATATCCCAATTTCAGACTCATTCCAGTCTGGAAAAACTTTTCCCTTTGCTAAATAAGCTATGTACCTTGCCTCTTTTTTTGAAATTTTCTTGAAAAATTCTGATAGTATCTTAGTTTTCTCGAGTCTCTTTGTTGTTTTTTCAAGGGACTCATAAATTCTGGCAAGCTCTAGATATAACATACAATTTCAGGAATCTCTTTCTTAAAAAGGTTTTTATACTTTAATTAATAAGATACTTATGGAACTGAATGAGGTTTTAAAACAAAGACGGAGTGTAAGGCGCTATTCTTTGAGAAAAGTCTCTTTTCAAAAAGTAAGTGAGATTTGTGAGGCTGCTTTATATGCGCCCATGGCAGGAAATATATACACTGTCAAGATAATCCTTGTTTCAGATAAGAAAAAAATCAAACTTCTTGCAAATGCTAGCCAACAACCTTTTATTGCTGAAGCAGAGTATGTAATTGCGATTTATTCTAAAAAAGACCATGCCATAAGGAGCTATGGAAAAAGAGCAGATAATTATGTGAGGCAGCAAGCAGGAGCAGCAATCGAGAATATGCTCTTGAAAACAGTGGACATAGGCCTTTCAACTTGCTGGATTGGATGGTTTGATGAAGATGCTGTAAAAAGAATTTTATTCTTGCCTGACTGGGCCCAGGTCGAAGCTTTGCTCCCAGTTGGATATGCTTTGGAAAAACCAGGTGTAAGAAAAAAACCAGATCTTAAGCTTATCACATATTTTGAGAGATTCAAACAAGAGGAAAAAAGCAAGCCGAGAAATGTCTTTGACTAGAACTATGCAAAAGTGCTGAGGCACAAACCGCCCTTATCCCCCATATCTGTTAGGGTAATTAATTAATATATGCTTTTTATCACAGAAAAATATTTAAACAATCCATAGATTAAAATCTTATACATAGGGAGAAAAAATGGTGACTAAAGAAGAGATAATGAATGACATAAAAGAGAAAGGTGATGATATAAAACTAGAACATCTTGATAAAATAGTTAAGAAGATGGAGTATGATCAAGAAACTCGGAAAAATGCTTTTATCTTGATGACTGATATTTATATTAAAAGATTATGGTGGAATAATGCTGCAAGAGCTTTTCTTAATGCAGCAGATTTAGCCAAGACTTTTGATGATAAAAAAGAGCTATTCTTCAAGGCAGCAGAATTATTTGTCAAGACAGGAGATTATTTTACAGCTGAAGACACTTTCAGGAAGGCACTTGTCCTAGCTGCCAAAAAAGACAGAAATGCCACCTGGGACAGAGTTCTTGGAGTTTATATGGCCTATGCAAGAGAACTTGAGAGCAAGAGGATGCAGACTAAAGCAATCTCTGTTTATAATAAAATTCTAACTTTGAACTTGCCTATTGAACAAGCTAATCAAATCAGGGATAGGATGGCGGAGCTCTATGAAAAAATTGGCAAGCCAAGAGAAGCAACAATGATAAGGCAGCAAAAATCATCAGCCCTAGAATCTGATAAGAAAAAGTCAATGCCTGTTGAAGAAGATGATGACCATACGTCTGCCCAGGATTTCATTGGTGTTTAATTCTAGTTACTGTATTTCTGATAATATTTCTTTATACCTAAAAATGTAGCTAGAACTTAATTCTAAAAAATATAAAATAAAAATAAAAAAATCTCAGGCTAGCTCCATTTTTACGTGAAGCTAGCCTAGAACTCAAAAGGCTAAGGGGAAAAATATGAAGTTAATCTCCTTGATTCTTTGAAAGTTTGATTATTCGGATAATTATTATCTAATTATCTGAAATAGTCAACACCAAGTTCATTCATGCCACTGCCTGGCATGGATTCTGACTTGTCCTTTCCAAGAACATATGGGGATTTAACACCAGTTATAATTGTTATAACTCTGACTCTTCCCTTGAATTCGCGGTTGATTCTTGCTCCTAAGATGACTTGAGCATCCTGTGACAAGTTTTCAGTTACTAATCCGCCGATGTTGTTAAGCTCTTCAAGTTTTAGGTCATCACCACAGATGACATGAATCAAAGCGCCTGTTGCGCCTTTATAATCAATGTCAAGTAAGGGATGCGATAAAGCTTGTTTGACTGCCTCTTCAACACGGTTCTGAGTATCTGATTCACCAATACCTATACATGAGACATCTCCATTTTTCATGATGGATGCTACATCTGCATAGTCTAGGTTGATTAAAGATGGAATTGTTATAGTTTCTACAATTCCCTTTACCATGGTTGAAATCAACTCATTAGCGACTGCAAAAGCTTGTTCTAGTGGCAAGTTTCCTGCGATATCAACTAGCCTGTTATTATCAATGACAATAACAGTGTCTGAGATCTCTCTCAATTGTTGAAGTCCAAATTCAGCTTTGTCTATTCTGGCTCTTTCAGTTATGAAAGGCATAGTTACAACACCTATTGTTATTGCGCCAATCTCCTTAGCGAGTTGTGCAACTACTGGTGCTGCTCCTGTTCCTGTTCCACCACCCATTCCTGCGATGATGAATACCATATCTGCGCCAGAGACTGCTTTCTTCAGTTCAACCATTGCTTCTTTTGCTGCTTCTCTTCCTTTTTCAGGATAACCGCCGCATCCAAGACCTCTTGTCAATTCCTTGCCAATAAGTATCTTGTCGTCTGCTTTTGAAACACTTAGATGCAAAGCATCTGTGTTTGATGCGTAGACTGTTGCTCCGGTTATTCCTTTATTGAAAAGCCAGGTTGTTGCGTTACAGCCTGCTCCACCACAACCAATTACTTTGATTGTTGCTCGGCCTGCTTTAAGCTCGTCGAAGTTGATACCATATTTTCCTGCGCCGTCTATTGCCTCTTTTGCGAAGTCTAATACCATTTTTTTACCTCCTTGTTATTTTAATTCTAATTGATGCATCAAGGGGTTTAAACAAAAAGTTTAAATACCCCTTATAACACATTCTACAATAGAAAAAGTCTTAGTTTTTTCAACCCGAAAAAATTATTCAGTTCCCGAAAGCTGAATAATTTTTTTATTAATTGATAAATCTTGTTTTTCTTGCTTTAAATATTTAACTGCTGATGCTCTGTCACATTTTTCTGTTATTTTTCCATGTTTTTTGAAAAATTTTTAAAGTTTTTGAAAAATTTTTATTATATTCACTACAAAATATATATTATAATGTGTATTTTTCAGTATCTAGATTGATTTTTTAGAAAAGATTTGATGTGAATAGAAAGATTTATATACGCGGAGTATATATTATATATATATTAAATATAGTTTATTAAAAGATAAAAATGATACACGCGATGATTGAAATTCCTGAAGAAGCAAACCAAATTTTGAATATTGTAAAAGCAAGATATAATCTGAAGACCAAAAGCGAGGCAATTGCAAAAATTGTTATTGAACATGGAGGAGATATTCTTGAACCTGCACTTAGACCAGAATATCTTGAAAGACTTCAAAAAATTGAAAAAGAAGGATATGGAGAAACCTTTAAATCTATTGAGCAATTAAGAAGAAAGATAGAAAAGAGGTAAGATGCCGAGAGATTATAAGACAAGTAATAATTTTAATAGAGTTCTAGCTAGACTTCAAGATAAAGACAAGAACACCTATGAACAGCTTCTTAAAAAGATGAATGAAATACTGAACATCTCTGATGTTGAACATTATAAGAATCTACGACACGATTTAAAAGAATATAAAAGAGTTCATGTCGGTAGTTTTGTTCTTACATTCAAGTATGACAAGACAAATGACCTTATTTTATTCACGGATTTCGAACATCATGATAAGATATATCAATAAACTTCAACCTTTTTTTGCAATTTTCCAGAGCAAACCAAAGTGCTTTCTCTGAGCGTTGGCAAGTTCTTCGCTCTTTATCAAGATGCCGAAGGGCTGAGAGCCCCACATTATGACCGAGACCTTATTACCATAGATATTTGTTGAAGAATTTGAAGTGAATTCTTTAGGAAGAACTTTTGATTCTGTCAGTCTAAGCTTATCCATTTGTTTTGCCCTGTCTTTCATGTCCTCGGAGAATATAATCTTCAAGGGAACTTTGTTCTTCTCTCTAATAAGATGGAATTTAGGCAGGTTAAATTCAATATGATACTTGAAAGCCTCGGCTTTTATGTCTGAAGCAGCGATTGTCAGGAGTCCCTTTTTTTCTTTTAGGATATCATTTAAAAGAGAATTTATCCCTTTCTTGCCCCTAAATACCTCTGCTCCCTGCTCTTGCTCTTCTTTATTCTTTTCTTGAATTGCCTTCAGCTCATTAATCATGCCCAAGAATTCTTTTTTTTGTTTTTTGATATCCTGCTGTTTTTTATTGAACATCTCAAGAAGATTCTCTGGATCAGATGCTTTGAAATACTTTCTCTTTGCTTCTTGAATAAAGCTAACAATGCCTTTTTCAACAAGCATATCAAGTGCGTCGTAGACAAGTTGTCGATGCAAGGAAGTCTTCTCTATAATAGCTTTGCTTGATGTAGTTCCAAGACCAAGCAGAGCGAGATAGACCTTAGATTCATTCCTTGTCAAGCCAATTTCTTCAAGTTTTTTCTCATCCATGCAATATCGGGGCTTTCTGCACTTTTAAATCTTGTTACTTTGTCATCAAAAAGATGATGACAAACCTCTATATACCTTTATTATCTATAACTATTATCAAGTGGTAATACTTGATAAGGAGAAAGAAAATGAACTTAAAAATAGAAAGAATTTTTGGAAAAGTAGAAGAAAATAGAGCCCTACAGGAATATGAAGTACGCGAAATTGTTTCACAACTTCCAAAAAACACTAAAATCTCAATAGATTATCGCAATGCCGTCCCCGAGGTTTCTAGTTTTGAAGAATGTAACCCTGAAAGAGCACTAAGAATTTTGGGTTCTTTTACTAAATTCTGGGGTCACGGAGAAGGAGATTTCACTGGAGAAATAGAAGTAATAAGTTGGAGTAAACGAAGGGTTGTAACAATAAATGGCTTTCATCAAGGACTTACAGGTATTTTTGCAGATAAAAAGGTTTATTGGAAAGACCCTAACTATCGTTATGAAATGTGGTATAACTTATAATTTTTTATTTATTTTTCTTTTTTTATTTCTTTAGCAACTTTTTTATACACCAAAATGTTCTTTTTATTATGAAAGAAGACATGA
>CAYPSK010000033.1:0-8637 GCA_964413705.1 Candidatus Woesearchaeota archaeon
TTTGTTTTTCATGTTATGATACCCCGCCCTTTAGGGCGTGGGAGGTTCATTTTTTGTATCCGTTTGGATGATTCTTAAACCAATTAAATGCAGTTCTTGTTATTGATTCTATAGAACTATACTCTGGGCTCCATCCAAGTTCTTTCTTTATTTTTTTTGAGCTTGCAACCAAGATATCTGGGTCTCCGGGCCTTCTTCCTTTTTCAATAACTTTAATTTTCATTCCAGTAATTTTTCTTGCTGTCTCAATTATCTCCCTCACAGAGAAGCCTCTCTCACTTCCAAGATTATATTTTTCAGTCTTGCCACCATTATCTAAGTACCTTAAAGCTAGAATATGTGCCCTGGCAAGGTCTGTAACATGAATGAAATCTCTGATTCCTGTTCCATCTCTTGTATTATAATCTGTCCCAAAAATATCAACATGATCTAATTTTCCAAGAGCAGCTAGCAAGACTCTTGGGATAAGATGGTTTTCAGGCTTATGCCATTCACCTAATTTTCCTTCAGGATCTGCTCCAGCAGCACAAAAATATCTTAATGAAACAGACTTGAATCCATAGGCATAATCATAATAATCTAAAATTCTTTCAAAAACCAGCTTTGTGAACCCATAAGGATTAGTTGGTTTTTTTGTGTCATCTTCTTGAATTGGAACACTCTCTGGAATTCCATAGACTGCTGCTGAAGAAGAGAAAACAATCTTTTTTACATTGTATTTTCTCATAGCTTCAAGAAGATTCAGGCTGTTAGATACATTATTAACAAGATATCTTCCAGGATTTGCAACAGAATCAGGAACATCTGCATAAGCTGCAAAATGTATTACAGAATCTATTCTTTCTTTTTTGAACACTTCATCAAGCAGTCCTTTATCAGCTAAATCTCCTTTGATGAATTTTCCCCCAACAATAGCCTCTTGATATCCATTTTCAAGGCTGTCAAATACAATTACTTCATTGCCTTGCTTAAGCAATTCTTTTACAGTGTGGCTACCTATATAGCCCGCACCCCCTGTAACCATAATTTTCATAAATTGAATATAGAACACTGCTTTTTAAAGTTAATTATGATTGATTATAAGACCATAAAAATATTTGATAGAAATATATTTTAATTTTTTTCGTCTTTCAGTGTATCTTCAACCTTTTTTAGGGCAGATTCTATTGTCTTGTCCATGTCATAGTACTTATACTCTCCAAGTCTGCCTCCAAAAATGACATTATTGAGCTTTTTTGCTTCATCTAAATATTTCAAATAAAGTGCATTGTTCTTTTCATCATTTATTGGATAAAAAGGCACTTTAGTTTCATCAAAATCATCAGGATATTCAATTGTTATCACTGTTGTAGGGGTGTCAAAATTACCAAAATGCTTGAATTCAACTATCCTTGTGTAAGGAGTTTCCAGGTCTGTGTAGTTTATTGTTGCGCAGCCAATATAACTTTTAACAGGCATTTCTTTAATATCGTGTTTTAAACTTCTATACTCTAATTTTCCAAACTTAAATTTGAAAAATTCATCAATCCTACCAGTGAAGACAATTGTCTTAGCAAGAGACATGAAATTATCAACATTTGAGAAAAAGTCAGTATTCAGTCTAACCTCAATGCCTTCTAATAGACTCTCAAACATTTTTGTATACCCCCCCATCGGCATGCCCTGATATGGGTCACTATAGTAATTATTATTGAAGGTGAATCTAACAGGAAGTCTGCTCATAAGGGCTGCTGGAAGTTCTTCGCATTTCTTCTTCCACTGTTTTTCAGAATATCCTCTTATAAATATTTCAAATATGTCTTCCCCAACAAGCGCCTTGACTTGTTCTGCAAAATTTTTAGGAACACCCTTGAATCTTTGAGATTCTATCTTTTTCATAGCCTCTTCAGGAGTCTTGACTCCCCAAAGTTGATAGAAAGTATTCATGTTGAAGGGCAGATTATATAATTTTCCTTTATAATTTGCAACAACATTGTGCCTATAGTGGCTGAATTCAATCAAAGAATTGACATACTCCCAAATCTTTTTATGTGGGGTGTGGAAAATATGTCCCCCGTACATGCAGACATCGATTCCAGCAATTTTTTTGCTATAACAAGCTCCTCCAATATGATCTCTTTTATCTATAACCAGGCATTTCTTTCCTTGTTTAGTCATCTCTCTAGCAAAAACCGCGCCAAAAAGGCCTGCTCCGACAAGAAGATAGTCATATTCCATTTTTTTATTTTATATTATTTCAGACACAAATGATGGAAAATGATGGGAAAAAACCTTTAAAAAGTTTTATGAGGTTTATCGCATTGGTTAAAAAACACCATATAACAATCTTTATAAATTATATACAGAACAAATACTCTGCCAAGATAAAAACCTAAAAATGAAAACTAATAACCAAAAAACCAGATATCTCGGTTGTAGTGCCTGTTTATAATAGAGAATTTTTTCCCACTAAAATTATATGGCTTTTTGAGGCAGAAATTCTAATCATATTTTTGATTATATTTTTTATCATCCAAATCTTTAAATATCCTAATTATTAATTGCCTCATGGCAAATTCAAGATTAGCAGTTGCAACAATGTGTTTAGATAAGAAAGGAGAACCAGAATTAATGTTAGCTGCTCTTGGTCTTCTATCCCAAAAAGGCTATCATGCTTTTATTGCAGATGGCGGAAGTTCTTCGGAATTTGTAGTAGCCCTTGGGAAGATGGGTCATCATGTTGAACAAGTTCAAGGGGGCCTGACTTATCAGCATAAGAATGCAATCCAAAGAGCAGCTCAATCATCACCCAATGTACTTTATATGGAACCAGATAAATTTGACTGGGTAAAAGAGGGTTTAGAAAAATCAGTTGATGAATATTTTTCAAGACAATTAGAATTTGCAGCAGTTTGCAGAACTCCAGAACAAATAGCAACTTTTCCACCTCATCAACAAAAATGGGAAGCCAAGATGAATGAGATAGTTGAAAAAGAAACAGGGGTTCCAGGGGATTATGTTTTCGGTCCAAGATCCTTTCCAAGTGACTTAGCCCGTCATTTAGAGGAAATTCAAGGAGATAGGGGTTGGGCTGCTCTGATGTTCTTAGTAGGAAGAGCAAAGAATTTAGGACTTTCAATTAGCACAATATATCATGCAGCAGCATGCCCAACGAGCCAGAGACAAGAGCCTAATGAAGAATATAGGATAAAGCAATTCACAGATAATGTAAATGGTTTCTATTTAGGGCTTGGAAAACCAGTTCCACAAGGCACCCTTTAATTTTATAAATTTAGAATTCTAAGAAATATTTGCATAAGGATGTTTGATGTCCATTAAGCTCATTCCTTTTATTAATTCATCAAGGCCCTCATCCATGGAGATAGTAGTTCTAAATCCTGTTGCATATAATTTTTTATAGTCTATAAAAAAATCTCTTTGATCGTCACTACCTTTGGTCTCTGTAAATAGCGGATTGAATCCAGGAAGCTTTTTCTTGAGCATCATGACTATATCTTCTTTGGTGAAGTTTCCTTCTTCAGAGCCCAGATTATAGACTTCATTAAGCATTTTCTCTTTGTTCTTTAAAGCAAAAATTAATCCTCTAGCTAGGTCTCTGACATGTATAAACGGCCTTCTAAAATCTTTCTGAAAAACAATTAATTGCTTATCTTTGACAGCTTTATAGACAAAATCATTTATCAAAGAGTCTATTCTCAATCTTGAAGATAGGCCGAAAGCTGTAGCAAATCTAAAGACTATTGAATTCTTAGCCTCTATGACAAGCCTTTCAGATTCTATTTTAGTCAAGCCATATACTGACTTTGCATTCAACGGAGTATCCTCATCGACTTTGCCAGATTCATTTAATTCCTTGACTTCTCCATAATTGCTAACTGTAGAAGCGAGTATAATTGGCTTATTTCCCCTATTCCTTAAAATGTTCTCTGTACCCCCAACATTGACATCATGGGCCAGTTTTGGGTCTTTTTCACATATGTGCAAACCGGCTATCGCAGCAAGATGTATTATAGTATCAACCCCTTCAATAGCTTTAGCTATATCTTCCTCATTTCTTATATCCCCCCTAACAAATTCAAAGTCTGAATTTATTAGGTAAGCCATCAAAGAGTGCCCAGAATCATAGCGAACATTGTCGAATACCCTGACAGAGTATCCCGCTTCAAGTAGCATTGGCACTAAGACAGAGCCTATATAGCCGCATCCCCCTGTCACTAAAATCTTTTCTTTTTTCATTTCAGCAAAAACTCCTGTTTTGGGTATTTTTTATAGTATTTTTATAAATAGAACTTTATAAAATTATCTTAATTAAATAACTTTCACTTCTGGAAGCGGAACAATAAATTTAGTTCCTTTTTCAACAAACCTTTTTTCATCCTCTCCGACACCTTTAAAGATATGGCATATTAGCACTACTTGGTAGTCTGGATGATACTTCCCAATGTTATCTGGAGAAGTAATTGGGATTAAACTTCCTACTGCTTTTTTCCCCTCTTTATCCGGGTTTTTATCAAATATGCAATCTATTAAGTTTGGAGTCAATTCAAAATATTGTAAAATTGTGTTTCCTCTTGTTGAAGCACCTAACGCGCATATCTTTTTTCCACGTCTTTTTTCTTCAGTTAAAAAATTTATTAACTCTTTTTTAAGCGAGCTTATCCTTTTTGCAAAAGCGTGATATGTTTCTGTATCATCCAATTTAGTCGCTCTTTCAAATTGTACCATATTGGCGATTCTTTTTTTTGCCGCGTCTGATTGGGGGACTTGACTTCCTTTAAATCGGATATAACTTCTTATGCTTCCTCCATTTATCTCATTTAATTCAACATCAAAAGTCTCAAATCCATGCCTATTTAACAAAGGTTCTAAGGAACCAAAAGAGTAGTATTCTAAATGTTCATGGCAAAGATTATCTATTGCATTATTCTGAAGCATGGCTACAAGATAATTTTGTTGGATGATGAACAAGCCATTCCTATCAAGACATTTTGTAATTCCCTCTAAAAAATCATTTGGTTTATCTAAATCGTAAAACATAGAAATCGCAGTTATTATTTTTGCTTTTTTTTCTCCAACTTCAGAAGAATACGCTTTTTCATTGAAAAAATCTTGAACGACACGTATCCCCTTTGTTCGTGCTTCCATCGCAACATTTCTTGAAGGATCAAATCCAACAAGTTCGAGCCCGGGAACTTGGTAGTATGTTAGCATAGTCCCATCATTGCACCCAATATCAACGACGATATCCCCTGATTCTAGGGAGACAATATCTTTTGATTTTTCAACAATGTCTTTCAAATCCGCCCTAATCATGGAATTTATTTCTGATTTGTACCAATACTGGTCCCCCCACATAAGGTCAGGACGAGTAGTATGTCTTAATTGAAGTAAGCTGCAATTACTGCACAAAGTTAATTCTAAGGGGATTCTTGGGCCCTGTTCTTCTTCAGAATGAACAAAATTAGTAACATATAACTCCCCAAGGGACAAAATGTTTAATAATTCCCCCGAACCGCAAGATCTACAAAAATCTATTTTCTTTGCATAATCTATCTGTTCTGAACCCATTTTTTATTGTCTTCTCTCCAAAGCATCACGCCATGAACAAAAGTCTTTTTATATCCTTCCCATTTATTATAATAAGTGCAAAAAAACGTTTATAAAGATTTGTTTGTTATAATCTATACTTCATCTATCTAACTTTATGTTTAATTATATACCTTTACAAAAAGATTTATTGAGCATATAATAAAAGTAGATTGGGACAACAATATTTATAAAGAGTATTTGAGACAATCAGTATATCAATTAAAGAAGCCTATGAATTTAGCCGAATAAACATACTTAAAAAAAGATTAAAAAAAAGAATTGGGACTAAAAGTGAAAAATAAAATACCAAAAATTTCAGTTGTATTGCCTGTTTATAATGGGGAAAGATTCTTAAAAGAATGCGTAAATTCAATATTAAATCAAACGTTTAAAGATTTTGAATTTATAATAATAAATGATGGTTCAAAAGATAATACTCTTAAAATATTAAAGGAATTTAAAAAAGAAGATAAGAGAATCATCCTGATAGATAAGAAAAAGAATGGCGGAAGTTCTGAAGCACTTAACACGGGATTAAGAAAAGCAAAAGGAAAATATGTTGCTTGTTTCTGTGCAGATGATATTTCTCACAAAAGCAGATTAGGGGTAGAATTCAATTATTTGGAAAAAAACCCACATATTTTTTTAGTAGGAAGTTCGTGTATTTATGTAGATGAGGTTGGAAAAGAAATTCGAAGATTTAGAAAATATGATAATTATAAAATTATTGCTTGGAGATTAAGAAGAAGTTGTAATATAATTCTCCCCTCAATAATGTTTAGAAATGAAGAAGTCTCCTTTGATAAGAATTTTATTCCAGCAGACGATTATAATTTTTATTTTGAATTGGTAAGGCAAGGGAAAAATCTTACAAATATTCCAAATTTTTTAGTTAAATATCGGGTGCATGGGGGTAGCATAAGTATTTCGAGTCATAAAAAACAAATAGGGGCTAGAGATAGAATTAGAGAAAATTTTAAGAAATTGAAAGATAATACAAATTTCTTTAATAAGGTGTATTACTCACTAATCTTATTTTTTCATTATATTAGGACCATGCATGAAAAAAAGATTATTTAATTATTCTAAAGTTTTAATTATATCTGTTTTATTTTAATTTATCAATATATTTAGATATCTTTTTCCCCATATCTCAAGAGAGATCTCCTTTATTGTTTTTATTGAATTTTTAATAATTTTCTCTTTTATCTTTTTATCTTTTAGCACATCAATAATTTTATCAACCTCTTTTTCATCAAAATTCTCTATAATTATCCCATTATTCTTATCTTTAATTATTTCCTGTTCAGAATCTTTAGAAAAGACCATTAAACATCCTGAAGCCATTGCTTCAGAGACAACTAAAATCGGGGCCCCCCCTTCATATCTTGACATACAAAAAAATAAATCTGATGCATTATAGTAGAATTTAAGTTTTTCTCTTGGGACATTTTCTAAAAATATAACAAATTTTTTATTAATTAGATGTTTTACTTTGGATTTATCTGCCCCTATAACCATTAATTTATAATTTTTCTCTTTTTCGTATATGCTTTGAGAGAGGTTTATCGCTCTATCCAAGCCTTTTCTCCAGAATCCTCCCCGTCCAATATAAAGCCCATAAATTTTATTCTTTTCAAGCTTAAGTTCCTCCCGAATAGGATTTTTATTTCTGGGTTTAAACTCATTTAAACGAACACCTGTTCTTAGGACCTCCATATTTTTTTTTGAATTATATAATATTTTTAGTTCTCTTTTTACTCTTTCAGATACACAGATTATGGCATCTGCCTTTTTTATTGGAGGTTTTTCCAAAAAATATCCAAAAAGGAGCAAAGGAGAGAAAATTATCTTCTTTATTATTCCAAATCTTTTTAGATGTGTTTTAAAAAAATTATATGTAACCCCATGATATGTCTGAATTAATTTTTGATCACTTCTTTTTTTATAAAATTTCATCCAATATCCCCAAATCCCATGAGAATTTATTATATCAAAATTTTTCTTTTTTAAGAACAAAGAGACTTTTTTGTTAAAAAGAATATCCTCTAAAAAAATTATACCCGGGGTTTTTATTTCAATATAATTTACCCCATTCATATTATAATTTCTGTTCTTCGCTCCTCTATAAATTAATGAGATTTCTATATTTTTATTTGATAGTTGTATATAATCAATTAGGTTCTTATTAAGCACAGTTAGTCCCCCATTAAAATTAGGATTCGAACCGACAAAACAAAGTTTTATTTTTTTCATAATTAAGGGCACAAAATTTAGTTTAAATAAATTTTCGTAATTAGTTTTTAGAGGAAGAACTTTTTTCAAATATCCACAAACTATCTTGTTTTCCAATTAAATTATATTTTGGAACAATAAATTCTTCAACAAAATTTCTTATTCTATCCACATAATTTACATCATGAAAAGCAATAAACCCTCCTCTTTTTATGTATTTAATCCATTTTGCATCTTGTTTCACTGCCTCATAAGAATGCTCCCCATCAATAAAAATCCCATCAACCTCTCTTTTAATTTTTTCATCCCATATATTAAATGCTTCTTCAGAAGTCATGTTGTAAAATATAACTGACTTTCCTCTTATGTTTCTCAAAAATGCGTAATAAAAATCTTTAGGATATTTCGACAACAGTAAACCATCTTTTCCGGGGATAAATGGATCTATTGCTATAACGCGATTATTTTCAGCTAGTCTTCTTGTAGTCTGTCCAATAGCCGCCCCCACTTCAATAATCTCTTTATTTTTTCCGGCAACACCGAGTAAAAAATGCATTTCATTTCTAGTTACCATTTGAGAATCTTCATCTACCCCCCTTATTCTTCTTTTTAGATAACTTAACAACCGGTATAGTGGTTTTATTTTTTTTATTACTCTTTTTAACATTTTAATTAATTAAGATTGCACAATTTTTATTATATTTTTTAAATGCCTTAGCATTTAAAAACCTTTCATCCACAGAGAATACAAATTTTAATTTTTTTCATTACATACATGGCGAGGATACTTCGGCTTTCAAGCCGAAAGAGGAA
>CAYPSK010000034.1:0-8616 GCA_964413705.1 Candidatus Woesearchaeota archaeon
ATCAAACAAATTGTACTGACACAGATGGTGGAATAATGCCCTATATAAAAGGAACTGTGAAATATAAAGGAAAAAGTTATACTGACTTTTGCTGGTATAATGGAAGAAATGTGACTAACTCAAGTGCTGTTGCAGAGTTTTATTGCGGAAATAGTGGGACAAATAGAACAATAATTTATTGTCCTGGCGGATGTTATTATGGGGCTTGTAAAAATGTTACCATCGTTGATATTTCACCTGGAATGGAGTTATATGGCACAGCACCAACAAACTGTGCTGGTAGTTATATACACACCTTTGGAGCAAATGCAGATGCTTGTACCATGAATTGTAGACAATGGTGTACGGCCTCTTGTAAGGGCGGTGGCGGCCCACCTTGTTGGGGAATAGGCAATTGTTTAGAGGAGGAAGACACGCGAGGGGGAAAAGAGTATAACTGCTACTGCGGTTGCTTTGGCGAAGGTGTGCCAAAAAGTTATTAATTTTTTTTCTTTTTTTATTTTTTTTTCTTATATAGTTAGGTTTAAAAGTCTCAAATGACTTTCTTTTAGATGGTCGGATTTATCACTCCTTTTATTCAATGGGCACCTATTGGGCTTCCAGCAGGACTTATTAGTATCATCATCGTATCTGCGATTCTTTCTTTTTTATTGACTTGGGTCTATAAACTAACAATCAATCACAAGAAATACAAAGAAATAACTGATAGACAGAAAGAATTGAATAAAGAGATAAAGACAACAAAAGACCCTGCAAAGATGAATGAGATACAGAGTGAGATAATGAAGCTAAGTATGCAATCCTTCAAGATGTCTCTGAAGCCGATGATAATAACTTTTATACCAGTAATAATCATATTCACACTTTTGAAGAACTGGTATACTGATGCGGCAGTGGGTAATATTTTTGCTTGGGGTGCAAATCTTCCAATAGTTGGAGATGGTGGTGGCTGGTTCTTCTGTTATATTGTTTTCAGTCTTATTTTCAGCCTCATAGCCAGGAAAATACTAAAATTCTAAACTAAAGTTTTAAAAACACAGAATCCAGAATAAGATATATGGAGTTAAGTGTCTAAAAGAATACTTTTTAAAACATCATAAATACTTTAAATAAATTGCCACATATAAACGGTTAAATAATAAGGATAATAAAAATGAATAATAAAGAAATGGAAAAAGCAGTAATGGAATTTAACCTATTTGGAGCTAAGCTCCAAGAGATGGAGCAGCAGTTTCAAGCAATAGAAAAATTTGTTCTAGAACTGCAGACAACAAGCTCTTCATTAGGAGAATTAAAAGAAACAAATGCCAATCAAGAAACTTTATCCCCAATCGGACAGGGAATATTTGTCAAATCTAAATTGCAGGATAATAAAGAAGTAATGGTAGAGATTGGGGCTAAGGTTTTTGCTAAGAAATCTATTGATGAAGCCCGGGCACTCCTTGACAAGAAGGTCTTGAATTTTATGGCCCTAAGAGAAAGGCTCGCTGAGCAGATGGAAGCAGTTGTACGTAAGATGCAAAAGATTGAGGCAAGCTTAGTCGATGAAAAAGAAAAATGAGCATTCTTAATAAAATAAGAGCGAATAATATCGGATTTAATATAGGCAGAGCTGTACTTTCAAACAGCCTAATAATTAGGAGCAAGGCTTATCAGAAAGCGTATGAGAATAAAATAAAAAAAGTGATAAAGAACCGGGAAGGAAAGCCGCCGATGAGCCTTGATATTGGGACAACAAATGCCTGTAATTCTAACTGTATAATGTGCCCACATCATCTGTTAAAAGAGATTGGTTTTATGAACATGAACCTATATAAAAAAATTATTGATAATTGCGCCAGCTTCGGGATAAAGGCCGTTGTACTATCTTTCTTTGGAGAACCCTTGCTTGATCAGACCATAGATGAAAAAATAAAATATGCAAAGAGCAAAGGTTTGAATGTATCATTTTACAGCAATGCCTCTTTATTAAATAGGGATATCGCGAAGAAATTGATAGAGTCTGGGCTTGATTCCATAACCATAAGTTTTGATGCATATTCAAAAGATACTTACGAGAAGATAAGAGTTGGATTAAAGTTCGATAAAACTAATAATAATATTATCAATTTCATGGCTCTGAGGAATGAATTAAATTCAAAGAAACCGACAGTCTCCCTTGTCCTCGTAGAGCTTGATGAGAATCGGAAAGAGATAAAGAAATTCTACGCAAAATGGAAAAAGATAGTAAACAATATAAACATAATAAATCAGAGAAATTGGGCAGGGAATCTTGATAAGAGCTCAGAGAAAAGCTTTCATTTCAAGAAACAGAGGAGATGGCCCTGTGGATTTATATGGCAGAAGATGGTAGTTGATTGGAATGGTGATGTGGTCCTATGTTGTGATGATTGGAGCCATAGAGAAGTCCTTGGAAATTTAAAAAACCAGAATATAGAAGATATCTGGTTTGGAGAGAGATTAAAAAAAATAAGAGAAGCTCATTTGAATGGAGAATTTGATAAAATTCCCCTTTGTCAAGGATGCAATAAGAAAACAATTTGGTGGCTTCTAAACTAAAATCTTCTTTCTATATAATAAATAAAAGAAATTATGTGCGCCTTAAATAGAAATAATGCGCTTTGTCCTTTATAATTTAAATACTGGTTAAACTAATTAACAGAAATTCTTTTTAATAATTTAGGAAGTTCTGCAACAGAGTTTAGAATATAATTTGGTTTATGTTTGGATAGGTCCTTTCTTGTTGCCTGCCCTGTTAAAACAGCGATGCTTAGTGCTCCTGCTCTTTTTGCAGCCAAAACATCATAAACAGAATCTCCAACATGTATATCTGATTTGACGTGCAAAAGATGCTCTGCCCTTATTATGCTATCTGGAAAGGGCTTAGGGTGCTTCATCTTATTTCCAATTAAGATTAAATCGAAAATCTTTGGGTTGATTCTTGATTTTTTTAAAAACAGATCTACTTCATTTTTTGCTGCATTTGTAATCAAAGCTAATTTATGGTTTTTTTTTAGTGAATTAAGGGCTTTTTTTGCTCCTGGAATTGGTTTCATTAATTTAGAATATTTTGCAAGAATTGGTTTTCTTTCAAGCCTAAGTTTTTCAGCTTTTTCTTTAGAAATGCTTGGATAAAGATTATAAATAACTCTTTTTCCGTGCCTGCCATCAATTAATCTTCTCAATCTTTCTTTACTTGGAATCTTCAGGTTATTTTTTTTAAAAACCTCTATGTAAGAAATGAGATGGCTCTGGACAGTATCAACAAGAGTCTGGTCAAGATCAAAAGAAATTAATGGCTTCATTTTAATGTAAGTGAAATATTTTTAGTTAATGTGCACTTTGTTTAATTATTTTATATCTTAAATTAAATATTAAAGAGTTTTGGATAGTGTTTTTGCAGTTCATTCACAAACATTGCTGGTTCAAGTGCCCCGAGCTCAGACATAATTCCTGTCACAAGAGAAAGAGGGATTTCATCAAAAACAACATTATTTATTTTTAATTTGTTTGGTTTTTCAAACCATACTTCTTTTTCATCTCTTTTCTCTAATTTTTCTATATCTCCTAGGGCTGTTTTTGAATCAAACTTCCAGGAGAATGAACAGGCATAACTCGGTGTGTCATATCTTTGGGCAATTTCTGCCATTGTCTTGTTCCCTACTTTGTTTACAATGCTCCTTGTTGTTATTGCATCTACGCCAAATAAAAATAAATCTGCCTTTCTAAGTGCTATTGATGCTGCAGAATCAATAAACATTGTCACTGGAATCCCTGCTTTTAACAGTTCAATAGCTGTTTTTCTTCCTTGGAAATTTGGTCTTGTTTCTGTATTATAAACTTGGAATTTTTTACCCTGCTTTTTAGCTTCAAGCAAGATTGAGATTACTGTTGAGCTATGGCAGTGCGTAAAGACTATTGAATTACTCTTGATTAATCTTGAACCAATGAGCCTTATCTTTTTCCTAGAATCTTCCATTATCTTAATTGTTTTTGAAACTCCCTCTTTAATTTCAGGAAAGCTAAGAGCATGCTTTATGCAATTTCTCAAACAAGGTTCTGTTGGTCTCAAAGATATCAGCTTATTAACTGACTGAGAATCATGTTTGATAAGCAAAGCCCTTAGGCTAGCTCTTGCAATATTCTCTGCTCCCTGAATTTTTATTGCCTTAATATCCTGACATATCCTCTCAAACTTATCTTTTTTCATTCTTGCCTCTTTTTTGTATAAATCTGCTAAAATCTAAAAGAAAAAAGAGATTAAAAATCTATTGTTGAAGTATAGGGTGGGTAGAAAGCTTTTAAAAGAGGAAGCCTCTATATCTTAAATAGAATAAAAAGAGAGAAAAATGCTAGAATTCCTGATAAAGCCCCGAAAAGCTGAGAGAAAACCCTTTGAGATGGTGCTGATTGGTTTTTTTTATGCAATAATCTCAGTTTTACTTGCAACTTTCTTATTTTATAAGAGCGCTGCTTTAGAGTCATACAGCAGTGTTTTTGTTGTAACATTCACAACAATACTCTCTTTGCCTTTTATGTACTATATTATTAGATTAGAAGAAAAAAAAGAGGACAAAATAAAGGAAGAAAAAATCCTTATTAAAGAGCATGGAAAAGCATTGACTGCGCTATTATTCTTGTTTTTGGGGTATATACTTGCTTTTTCACTGGCTTTCATTTTAATGCCCCAGGGAATGATTGAGGTGAATTTTAAAGCACAACTTGATTCATACTGTGCAATTAATGCCGGAGACCTAAAAAATTGTGCACAAGTCACAGGAAAAGTAATTGGAGTTGATTTTAAGAGCAGATTAAATGCATTCTCTTCTATTTTATCAAATAATTTCTTTGTTATGCTGACTATTCTCTTATTTTCTTTTGTTTTCGGAGCAGGAGCTATTTTTATTCTAGTATGGAATGCTAGTGTCATCGGCGTAGCAATGGGCTTATTTACAAAAGGTTCTATTGCAAATATGCCTCTTTCTTTTTTAAGATATCTTATTCATGGTATTCCTGAGATTGCAGCCTATTTTGTAATTGCCCTAGCTGGAGGAATAATAAGTATATCCATCATAAGGCATAAGTTTGGAAAAAAAGAATTTTGGCATACTGTCCAGGATTCTTTAGATTTGATAATCTTGGCACTGATAATCATCATTCTTGCAGCGATAATTGAAGTCTTTTTTACGCCCTGGCTGATGTCTTTTTTTAAGATATAAACCCCCAATGATTTTAAAATATTTAAAAGATAGTATCTAATAAGAAAAATGCACAAAATAACAAAAGACGCTTTCACGTTATTAATTTTCTCAGCTGTTGCAGGCATTGCAAGTTATCTTTATTTTTTTGCTATGGCCCGAATGCTGAGTGTTGAGGATTATGGGCTATTATCTTCAATAAACTCTTTAATTTATATCCTGTCTATCCCGCAAGAGACAATAAGAACTGTTATATCTGTTTTTATCGCAAAATTCAAAGTCAATGATGAGAAGGGCAAGATGCACTGGTTGATGAGCAGTTATTTGAAAAAGATGTTTCTCCTTTCAGGCATTTTATTTGTTATATTCTTGGCAATAAGCCCATTAATAGCTATGCTCCTCCATACAACCTTCTCTATTCTTGTTGCAACAGCCCTTTCTTTGATATTCTCTTTTACAATACCGGTCATATGGGGCGTGCTTCAGGGACTTGAAAAATTCAAAGCAATGGGTATAAATGATTCTGTATTTAATGTGATTAAATTAGTTGCTGCAATGGTTCTTGTCCTTATGCTGCCAACAAGTATGAAAATTTATGGGGCCTTGCTAGCCATACCCCTCTCTCTTGGCCTGGCATTTCTCCTTGGTTTCTGGTATCTTAAAGATATAAGAAAAGAGAAAAAACAAAAAGTCAGAGAAAAAACAACAAAATACTCTCTTGCTACACTCCTTATTTTTGGCTTAGTCACTTTAATGTATAGTGTGGATGTTATAATTGCAAGATATTTCTTCACCCCCAAGATTGCGGGAATATATGGGGGAGTATCTACCATCGGAAAATCATTATTTTTCATAGCTACAGGGATAAAAAGAGTAATGGTTCCAAATTTAGCTGGAGAAAATGAAAAAAAACACAAGAATGAAAGTATGGATATCCTTAAAAGAGCAGGTGGATTGATAGCTGCTCTTTTTGGCGCAGCATTTGTTCTTTCTTTACTCTTTTCTGAATGGATTATAAAAATAGTCTTGGGCAGCAAGTATCTTGTTGCTGCACCTTATTTAAGATATATGATAATTGCAATGGCTTTGTTCTCTTTCAGCAATTTACTTGTTTATTATAATCTTGTAACAAATAAAAATAAGAAAATGACCTTTAGAATTTTATTGAGTGCAGCGTTCTTGGAAATTGCCTCATTGATATTTTTCCACCAAAATATAATGCAGTTCATTTGGGTATTGATAATTATCAATTCTCTTCTCTTGATAAGCATGGTTGTTGTCAGCTTAGTACAGCATAAAGAACATGAACCCCTAGCCCTTCTTGGGAGCATAAACATTTTTAATAAGGAACAAAAACCTAAATCAAAAGAGAATATTTTAAAAAGGGAAAGGTATAAAAAGCAACCACTTCTTAAGAAAAAATGAACGACTTGCCTATTGAAAATATAGAAAAAAGGGAATCTCCAGAAGTGCAAAAAACTGAGATTCAAAAAGAGAATAAAGTTAATTCCAAGTCCTTTGAAACTTTTTTTAAAAAGTATTGGTTTGTTATTTTGATACTCATCCTTCTTGTCTTGATTATTTATTTCGGATGCTATATCAGAACTACAAATATTCCTTATCTAAAAGATGTGACTACAGGAGGTTATACTCTTGGTCCAGATCTTGATCCATTTTTGTATTTAAGGTTCGCTAAAGAGATTTCTTCTGGAACATACCAAAAGATAGACATGATGGCTATGGCCCCCCTTGGAACCACAAGTTATGCAGAATCTAGTTTAATGCCCTGGGCAATCGCTTATATTTATAAAATTCTAAGCCCCTTTCTCCATGGTCCTGAAAAAAGCATCGAATTTGTTGCAGTTATAGCTCCAGTCATATTCTCTGGTCTAGCTTTCATACTATTTTTCTTATTTGTCTATCTTATCTTCTCCTTTATGATGCCAAAGAAATTCTCAGCAGTTGGTGCCTTGATTGCCACTCTGTTCTATGTTGTTTCTCCTGAAATGATACATAGAACTACTGGCGGTATTCCTGAAATAGAGAGTCTTGGAATGGTCTTTTTCTGGGCAGCATTGTTATTCTTGACTCTTGCTTGGAAACAAGATAAAATCAAGAAAATGATTCCTTTTGCAATTCTAGCAGGCGTATCTACGGGAATAATGTCTTATGCCTGGGGCGGGTTTAGATATATTCTAATGGCCCTTGGAGTGGCAACATTAATATTTTTCTTATTTAATAAAGAAAAGAAGAAAACTCTTTTGATATTTGCCTCGTGGCTTATTCCTACGTTGATTTTCTCGCTTTTTAAAGTTGGCATTTCAGGGACCTTATTGTCTTTACAAGATACTGGCTTTTGTATTGTTATCTTGGCTATTTTAATAATCGACCAAATAATATTCAACACAAAATTAAAGAGAATTAAAGACAAAATAAAGCTGCCAGAGAGCATAATAAGCCTGATTGTTTCTATAATTTTAATAATTATATTCCTTTTAATATTTAAAGCAAGCCTGATTTTACAGAGCATCTCTGTAATTTTTGACAAACTTCTCGCCCCTTTTGGTACTGGCAGAATCTCTCTGACTGTTGCGGAAAATAGTGCACCCTACTTTGTACAAGTTCTTGGCTCATTTAATTGGTTTTTCTGGGCATTCTTCTTTGGAACTTTATTGTTATTTTATGAAGCAATAAAACATTTTGATATCAAGAAGAAATTTATTTATCCTATGTATCTTGCAATATCTTTAGGCATATGGCTTCTATTGATATTCTCCGGCCTTGATGCAGGCATAGATTATATGCTCCTGGCTGTTTATATTATACTCTCAATCGGCACCTTGGTCTATTCCCTCAACAAAAAGGACTGGAATTCTTTATTGAATAGCTCCTTTTCATTTTTATTGTTTAATCTTATTTTCTCGAGAATATCTCCCCAAGATATCCTAAATGGAGAAAATGCCATTAGCAATGGCCTTTATTTTGGGGGAATCATTGTTTTTGTGTTTGTAATTTTATTTATGTGCATATATTCCTACGTAAAAAAAGAGGAAAAATTGATGGAGGATTTCAAAAAAATAAATTTTGCGCAAGTATTTTTATTGGCATTCTCTTTCTGGATGATTATCTCTATGAGGGGAGCAATAAGATTGTTTTTTATTGTTAGTCCTGCCGTGCTTATTGCTTCTTCGTTTTTACCAATAAAACTATCTGAATATGTATTCATATTAAAGAAGAACTCCCATAAAATACTTATCACGGCCTTAGTGATTTTCATTTCAATATTTTTGATAATAAACTTTTTAAATAATGAAAGAGCATCTTCTGGAGAAGCCAGAGCAACACTAAATGGTGCTTATTATGAACAGTGGCAGAAAGCTATGGCATGGGTCAGAACAGAAACCCCGAAAGATTCTGT
>CAYPSK010000035.1:0-7914 GCA_964413705.1 Candidatus Woesearchaeota archaeon
CTTCCTTGCGCACATTTATAAACCCCCATTTATTAAATAATCGTACCAAAGAACGCAAGTAATTTTTTCTTGTAGTGTTTGGATTTAAAATAGATATGAATAAATTTGATTGGAGGAAAAATGAGCACAAAAGTTTATGTGGGTAATCTAGCTTTTTCAGTGACTGAAAAGGAATTGAGAGAAGCTTTTTCACCATATGGAGAGTTAACTGAAGTTACAGTTATAATGGACAGATTCTCTGGAAGATCCAAAGGATTCGGTTTCATTACTTTCGAAAATGATGAAAATGCAGAAAAAGCAATTTCAGAAATGAACGGCAAAGAAGTTCAGGGCAGAGCTATAAAGGTCAGTGTAGCAAAGCCAATGGAAGAAAGATCAGAAAGACGAAGTTTTGGTAGACGATACTAAAGAAAGGATACTCACTCCTGAACCCTATAATTTCTTTATTTTTTTAATTTATTTTTTATCCTAAAAAATTGAGGCATGTAAAAATAGGAGATATAAATGAAATAAAACTCATTTATGCACTTCAATTAGTAACAGTGCGCTTAAAATTAAAAAACGCTTAAATAAAAAAAACACAAATGACAAAAACATTTAAAGAACTTGGGATTTCAGAAGAAGTTTTGAGGGTGATACAAGAAGAAGGTTTTGAAAAGCCTAGTGAAATCCAGAGTAAGACAATTCCTTTAGTTATTGAAGGGAAAGATGTAATTGGTGGGAGTGCAACAGGCTCAGGAAAAACTCTAGCTTTTGCAGCAGGAATCATAAAAAATTGTGAGCATGGCAGAGGCGTTCAGACTTTAATCTTAACTCCAACTAGAGAGCTTGCAGAACAAGTCTCTATTTCAATAAAGCATTTCTCAAAACATAAACACTTGAAGATCATTTCAGTTTATGGCGGGGTTTCTATAAACCCTCAAATCGAGGCTTTAAGACGGGCAGATGTTGTTGTTGGAACACCGGGAAGAATTCTAGACCATCTTGAGCGAGATACTTTAATACTTGATAGTCTAAAAATTCTTGTACTAGATGAAGCTGATCGGATGCTTGATATGGGTTTTATAGATGATGTTGTAAAAATTATAAGGGCCTGTCCAAAACAAAGACAAACTTTGCTTTTTTCAGCAACAATATACGATGAAGTTGTTATGATAGCATCAAAATATATGCATAATCCTATAGAGGTTTCTGCAGAATCCCATGTTGACCCTAAGAAACTGCATCAAGTTTTTTATGATGTTCCTGATAATATGAAATTTTCCTTGCTTGTTCATCTTCTAAAAAAAGAAAAATCAGACCTAGTCATGGTTTTCTGTAATACTAGAAAGAATACTGGTTTTGTTGTAAAATACCTTTGTTCAAGTGGAATCCCTGCTGTTGCAGTTCATGGTGGATTTTCTCAAGACAAAAGAGACAGAACAATGCAAGATTTTCATTCTAAAAGAATCAAGGTCTTAGTATGTACTGATGTTGCTGCTAGAGGCCTAGATATTCCTGGAATTTCGCATGTTTATAATTATGACTTGCCAAAGAATAGCAAGGATTATGTTCATAGGATTGGAAGAACAGCAAGAGCTGGAAAAGAGGGCATGGCAATAAATATCCTAGCTAGTCGAGATTATGAAAACTTCTCAAAAATCCAAGAAGATGAATCTTTAAATATAACTAAAGAAGAAATGCCAAGGGTTGAAAGAATCTTCATAAGACCAGTGACTCGTGGCAGTTACCGCGGAGAATTTAGAGGAGGATTCCGAGGAGAAAGAAGAGAGAGCAGCGGATATGGGAGAGATAGACAAGGAGGGCATCGAGATTCTGGAAGAGGCAGAGGAGAATCAAGAGGAAGTGGAAGATGGACTTTTGAGCGACAGAACAGACCAAGTCGTGGACGTCCAAGTAGAGGCGGAAGTAATTATCATAGATCAAAAGAAGCATCAAATTCAAAAAATTCTGGACGAGGATATAGAGGGGAACGCAGGGAACATAAGGACTATTCTCGAAAAAAGAGAGATTAACTTCTTAGATTCATTGAGAGATAATTAATTATTGGCAAGATAAATTTGTGCTGATGCAATCTTGCTCTATTGATTAAATTTATAAACTTCTGACATTTTTGCAATTCGTGCGCGGGTGGCTCAGCAGCTACGGCGTCCGCCTGCAGTCGTAGGGAAACATAGTTCCCCTAACAAGTCACCCTTCCTAAAAATAAAGAAAGTGTGCCGACAGCGGATATTCGGGGGTGCAAGTCCCTCCCCGCGCTTATAAGTCCTTGTTCGTGACTTACACAAGGATGATTAATATTTCTAAAAGAATGGGAATGCTCCCGCCGAGATTCGAACTCGGGTCTGAGCCGTTCTTTAGTCTTTCATGAGGTATCAGAACCTCGGTTCTGACTGTGAAAGGGCACTATGCTTGGCCTCTACACTACGGGAGCACGAAAAGAAAAGAGAAAAAAGTTTTATAAATCTATGGTATGTGGAAATTGAGAGGGAGAAGGTTACAATCATGAAAATCTATTTTGCAGCTTCAATCAGAGCAGGCCGTGAAGATGTGGATACTTACTCTAAGATAATTGAGCATCTGAAAAACCATGGCGAGGTTTTGACAGAGCATATTGGTGATAAAAATATAAGCTCAAAAGGAGAGAATCTTCCAGTGGAAGAGATTCATGCAAGAGACTTAGATTTTCTTTTTTCAAGTGATGTTGTTGTGGCAGAGGTCTCTAATCCTAGTCTAGGTGTGGGATATGAGATTGGAATAGCAGTAGAACATGGAAAGAAAATCCTTTGTTTATATAGACCACAGGAAGGAAAATTACTTTCAACAATGCTTATGGGATGTCCACAGATTATTGTTAAAGAGTATAAAACTATTGGAGAATTAAAACAGATTATTGATGATTTCTTCAACAAACTAGGAGATAATCAGACATAAAATGGGAAAGAAGATTGATGGATTGATGAAATTAAGAGAGTGGGGCTTTCCAATCAGAGATTTTGAGCTTGTAAAAAGCCCTGAAGATATAAAGTAGAATAATGAACATCTTAATTATAAGGGCTTAAAGTCTGAGATATCCGGTGCAGTTGTTTATATTTTATCTTTTTATTCTACAGTCACAGACTTGGCAAGATTCCTTGGCTGGTCAACATTGAGGTTTTTTAAGTCTGCAATATAATAAGCTAGAAGCTGTAATGGAATGACACTGATTAAAGGAGATAGTATATCAGAAACTTTTGGAACTTGAATTATATTTTCTGTTAGTGCGGAGATTTTATTGTCTTGCTGATTTATTATGGCAATTATCTTGCCACCTCTTGCCCTAACTTCTTCCATATTACTTAGAATCTTTTCATAAGTATTATCATGAGGGGCCAGGAATACTACTGGCATGTTCTCGTCTATCAAGGCAATTGGGCCATGTTTCATTTCTGCTGCAGGATAACCTTCTGCATGTATGTAAGAAATTTCCTTGAGCTTAAGGGCTCCCTCAAGAGCAACTGGAAAATTTATTCCTCTTCCTAAATAAAGAAAGTTCTTTGCATCTTTAAATTTCTTTGCAATTTCAAGAACTCTGGAAGATTCATGCAGGACTTGGTCAATTTTTTCAGGGATTTCAGAAATTTCTTTTAGGAGTTCTTGATTAAGAGGAAGGCCTTTTTTCTGTCTGAAATATAAAGCAAGAATCAACAAAGATATTATTTGACAGGTGAAGGCTTTTGTTGACGCAACTCCAATTTCAGGACCAGCATGAAGATAAATTCCTGTTCCTGATTCTCTTGCAATTGTTGAACCAACAACATTGACTATTCCTAGAACTTTTGAACCCTTGGCTTTTGCTTCTCTTAAAGCAGCCAGAGTATCTGCTGTCTCACCTGATTGAGAGATGGCAATTAAAAGATCATCCTCATGCAGAATTGGATTTCTATATCTAAATTCAGAAGCATAATCCACCTCTACAGGAATCTCTAAAAGCTTTTCAAAGATATGTTTTCCAATGAGTGCAGAGTGCCAGCTTGTTCCGCAAGCAGTTATAATTATTCTCTTTATATTTTCTGGCCCTGTATCAAGTATAATTTTTATA
Source organism: Candidatus Woesearchaeota archaeon (assembly GCA_964413705.1). GTDB lineage: Archaea > Nanobdellota > Nanobdellia > Pacearchaeales > UBA284 > JAPLYB01. Next base: position 4,082 of record CAYPSK010000035.1, read on the forward strand.
TTATTGTCTTTTATTCTTCCCCTTAGAGTATTTTCAATTGACATTGGTTGTTCAAAAATCTCTTTTAACATGAAGTGCTTAAAACCTTGTTTTTCTATCTCCTCAAGGTTCCAGTTTATTTCATGAACTTGACTAGAAACTTGTGCGCCATCCATTTTCTTTATAATGTAGTTGTCCTTCGTGATTTCAGCAATTTCCCCATCATTCAAATAAATTACTTTCTTTGTATGGTCAAGAATTGCAGAAACATCAGAAGCAATGAACATTTCACCATTTCCTAGGCCAATAACAAGAGGAGAACCTTTTCTTGCTGCAATTATTTTATTCTCTGCTTTGTGGATTATGGCTAAGCCAAAAGCCCCTTCTAAATATCTTAGGGCTTTCAGAGTTGCTTGTTCAATATCACCTTTATAGAAGTGCTCAATCATGTGGGCAATTATTTCTGAATCTGTATCTGATTTTATATTATGGCCCTCTCTTATAAGAATTTCTTTTAAAGATCTGAAGTTCTCTATAATGCCATTATGAACAATAGAAATGTCTCCTTTGCAATCAGAATGTGGATGCGCATTTGTCTCATTAGGTTCTCCATGAGTTGCCCATCTTGTATGCGCTATTCCGATAGTGCCTTTAATACTCTTAAGGTCTGGGGCATTCTCAAGTTCAGTTATTTTTCCTTTTCTTTTTACACAAGAAAGAACATGAGAATCAGAAGAATCAGGAGAATTATCTATCACACAGATTCCAGCAGAGTCATATCCCCTATACTCAAGTCTTTTTAGACCCTCAATTAAGATAGGAACAGCCCTTTTATCTCCGATATAACCTATTATGCCGCACATGTCTTAATTATATGCCTCGTATATTTAAATTCTATGAAAGCAAAGAACATATATTTTTTTAGATCATAAAAAAATCCTTGGAGCGAGGGTGCCAATTGCAATTCTATCTGCGGCGCAGGCAGCACTTGAAAAATAAAAAGAAATAAGTATGTTCTATAATACCATAATGCTTTTAATAACTCATTTTATTGTCTTGAAATGATGGATAAAGGCTTGATTCAAAAACTTCATGAAAAAAAGATTATAGACAAGCGAGCTGTTTTATGGTGGCAATTTGGTTTTGAAGGAAGACAAATTCTAACAGATGAAGAATTTCAAGATGGACTGGTAAATGTCTCCTGGATGCCGGCTCTTGTAAAAGATTGCCCGGGGGATAATTCAGATTTTAGAAAAGAAGATTATGAAGAAAGTCCAAAAAATATCTCTGTTTGGATAAAAGATGATGTTCCAATTTTATTAAAAGATATTACCATTGAGGATGTTGTTGTTCCTTGTTTTATCACTGCAAAACCAATGAGTCATGACAGAAGAGGGGGCTGGAGAGATTTAACATTCGACATTGGCGGTAAATGGCCTATGAGTTGGTTTAATAAATTTTATCAACCACACATTAGGGGGGTTGTTATTGAAAAAACAGATAGACACCTTTTTTGGTACCCGCTTTTACTTGGAGTAACTCCAATGCATTATGCTACAAGAGGAATGCAAATTGGCGATTATTTTGCTATTGTTGATTCAATTTATCCTTCTAGATTTTATAAAAATTTGGTTACAAGTCAATGGAGTTTTGGAAGGAGAGCACAAAAAAGTCCATTAAAATTTGATTGTTTAGAAAATGACTATCGTGTTGTCCCCTATTTTGAATTTGATAAAACACAAAAGCAGGTAATTGTTTATCCTGCACCAATTTTATCAAGCAGATTTCCAAAGGATCAAGCATACAGGCTTTTGCCCTATATCCCTGTAGGACAATTAAAAGATGTTTTAGCTGGAGATTTAACAAAAGTTCCAATCCCAAATCATGGCCCTCTTACACATTTGGTTAGATGGAAAAGAGATTTTCCAATAATTGTGAAAAGCGATCCTGGTTCAGAACCAGAAATTTTGGGAATGGGTTATACTGACATTAATTATTTTGGAAAAAACCCCGGTGAAGATGTGCATTTCTGGCAGATACCTGATAAATTTAAAGGACAAGTAAAAGATTATTTAAAATCAAAAGGCATTTTATAATTATTCTGGTGTCTGATTTGAATCTCTAAGCTTGAACAGGCTTTGTGTAAGAAGTCCTTAAAGGTGGTTACTTTTTACACAGACACTACTTTTTGCACAAAGCCGCTTGAACAGAAACATTTTTAATTTGAGATACTTCTTGAATCTATGAATATCTCGAAAAAGATTCCAAAACCTAGGGCAAAGTATCAATTAAGTTGTGGGCCAATCATATTTCATATTCATGAAGGCAAGCCGCATTTCTTGCTCGTTAAGTATCCAACATACTGGGGCTTTGTGAAAGGCTTAGTTGAACCTGGAGAGACAGAAGAGACAACTGCTTTTAGAGAGGCTTTTGAAGAAGTTGGCTTAGGAGACTTGCAATTTATTCCAGGTTTTAGGGAAGTTGCAAAGATGTATTTCAGAGACCCTCATGACAGTAATCAGATGATAAGAAAAGAGGCTGTTTTCTTGCTTGCTCAAACTTGGCAGTGGAATATCCGGATAAGCCATGAGCATGAGGATTTCAAGTGGTGCACTTTTGAGAAAGCCCTGGCAATTCTAAGAGTCAGGGGAGTCAAGATACTTTTGGCTGATGCTAATTATTTCATTGAGAAGAATTTTGATTTGAACTTGGGAATTTTGAAACAGAGAGCAATGAAATAAATCTTTTGCTTCAGAATATTTATAATAACATATTATGTGCAAGACGATGTTGTGCTGAGGCAGTCTTGCAGAGATAAATTATATGACAAAAAAGTATAGAAAAGGTTAAAAAAGCAACCAACTTAAATACCTTATAAAAAGAGATAAAAAATGTTAATTGAAAAATCAGTTGGGATAGTTTTGATTAAGAAAGAGGCAGATACAAGATTCTTGATTCTTTATAGAAAGGCAAATGAGAATTTCAAAGAAGCATGGGAATTCCCAAAAGGCCTTGTTGATAAAGGAGAGACAGAGATGCAGACAGCTACAAGAGAGCTTGGAGAGGAGACCGGTTTGTTAAGCAAGGACATAAAACTCTTGCCTGAATTCCACGATAAAATATCTTTTTTCTTCAGAAATCAAAATCAAGAGCTTGTAAAGAAAGAAGTCTCTTTTGTGCTTGCACAGACAAACAAGTCAGACATTATACTATCATCAGAACATGATGCATATCGATGGGCCCCTTATCTTGAGGCTTTTGAGCTTTTAACTCAAAAAAACACAAAGGAAGTTCTGAGAAAAGCAAATGATTTTGTTAAAAAATCATCCAGGCAGAAAACAATATTCTAATTCTTTTCTAGTCTCTCAAAAACTTTATAAAACAACAATAGCTGATTAATTTATGGACATGAGCCTGTAGCTCAGCCTGGTTAGAGCAACGGTCTTATAAGACCGCAACTCATTTTGGGTTGGTATGTTCTAAAGAAAGCCGTAGGTCCTGGGTTCAAATAAGACCCCGAGGGTTCTTAACAACTCCCGGGATCAATGAAAATCCCAGCAGGCTCATTCCATCTTATCTTTTCTAAAGAAATACAGCTTTAATTGTTGTAATCAATGATTGTCTATGAATTCAAGAAAAACAAAAAAAACTAAAAAATTTTACATGTATAGATGGTACGCAAGTTATATCTCCCATATCGCTTTCTGTTTTCTCTTATTTTATCCTCTTTTGTATATAACCTAGATAAGTCTTGTCTTTTGACCTAAAATATTTAAAACAAAAATCTAAAATCAATTGGCATTCTCTTTTTATCTTTTCCTTTTGATTATATTTACCCTCACTGTACATTTTCG
>CAYPSK010000036.1:0-7782 GCA_964413705.1 Candidatus Woesearchaeota archaeon
TATAGGAGATGATACTATCATTTACATTGTAGATTTCAAAACCATATGAACCATTTTGTTCTGATGTTGGATTTTCAAAACTGTTGTTTGTTACATTGATATATGTGCTGTTTAGAAGTTGAAGACCTGCTTGGGAGATATTTATTATTCTATTAAGTAAGAGTGTGCTGTTGCTTATATTCCTAAGATAGAATCCAGTTGAATTTACGTCTCTCACGATGTTAGATGTAAGGTTATTTCCAACAGAGTCATTTATCTTGAAACCATGGTTCTTAGCATCTGTAATATTATTTCTTAAGAAGATGTTGTTGTTTGAACCGCAGCATGCTTCAAAAGCACTCTGGTTTGGCTGATAAATATAATTATCAGACAAGTTATTGTAGCTCGATGTTATCAAGAGAAATCCGCCTATGTTAGACCTGTTAACTATGTTACCATCAATATAATTATAATTTGAAGAAACAAAAGTCATGGTAAAGTCGATTGTTGTCAGGTTATTTGTCTGAACATAATTATTTCTTGAATTATAAACTCGAAGACCATAATTCCCTCCGCCTTCGGAGTTGATTATGTTATAAGAAATATTATTGTTGTTGCTGTTTTGAACATAAATTCCTGTGTCGCTCGCATTGGTTATAGTGTTATAAGTTATAGAGGCATTATGACCATATTCATTACTTAATCCACTAGTTATTAGATGACATGCCCTACTTACATTCCAGATAGTATTGTTAGTTATGTTTGTGTTGTTTGCATCAGAGTAGATAGCGTACCACCATTGAGATATATTTATCTTTCTAATTGTAACATTATCTTCAGAAATACGAATCCCATATACTCCCGAACTATCTATTTTGGTGTTTAGTGTATTTCCTAGGCCATCTAGAATTACATCGCTTGCTTCAATACTAATGCAGTTACCGGCTGCTGTTTCATTATAGATGCTTTGATTCATGCACCAGTTTCCACTTATGGAGATTGTTCCACAATCTGTGATATTATAGTCACATGTGACAGCTGAGACACTTAATGCACAAAAAATTAGACCTATAACTATGAAAGTCACAGCTAAACAAAATAAGAGTTTTTTCATGTTTCCTCTTTTATGTCAGGATTAGGAATAATTCATTTATAAATGTTTTTTAATAGATTTTTAAAGAATTTTTTTAGCAACAAAATAAAACTATCAACGGAATTTGTTGTAAAAATTTACTGAAAAATCTGAATATTTTAGGCCCAAATCCCCAATATTCTAGATTATTTTGTCACTAATTAATAGTAATACGAAACCTTTAAATATATAATTTGCCTTATAAATTATGCAAAATCATAGAAGTTCTAGAGTAGGAAAAGCAGTAGCAGTTGTAGGAGGACTAGCTCTTTTAGCAGGCGTAGCGTCTGCTGATTTAAGATATAGTAGGGGGTTTGTTTATGTTGATACAGATACTCTTGATAATGGGCCTTCTGGTGAAGATGATCATATAATGGATATGGTAAGAAATCCAAAACAGGGGGCAGATTCTCTGAGAACTGGCGTGCAACCGTTCGGGGATTATGATATGAACTGTAGATTTATTGACCCAAAACTTCGTTTGGGGGATACTATGGTTTTTAGAACTCTCGATTTGAGTTCCCCTGGAGAATCTGCAAGAGTAGTTGTTCCTATTGATTCTTCACTGTTAATTCCCGGAGATAGTAATTTGATTCATATTTTATATGTACCTTCAGTGATTGCTCAGGATACTTCTCGAAGCAATAGGACCTTTTGCATTGGTATGGGGGGGGTAATTGATACATCTGGAACATCTGGGGCATTAAAATATGCATATTTTGGAGAGAATACCGATACGATTATTGACAATATCCCGCCCTATCCAGATGTTGCTTATGATTCTGTTAGAGCAGATTTACAAAGACTAAACAGGGATATTGGGCATCTTGAACCTGTTCATCTAGTTTTTTATAAAGGGGAGTTAAGCGATACCACTTCAGCTTTCACAGATACTGTTGTGCATATTCAGAGACAAATCGGAAGTTTCAAGAATGATGCAATGAGAATTCCGGATATGATTTATCCGAAGACAGTTCTCGGGGTTCACGAGTATACTCCACCTCAAAAACCCCAGCATAAAAGAATACAGAGCCCATGCCATAAGGCTGATTTAGAGAGATATATTCAGGAAAATAATGGAAATGTTGAAGTCTTTGATGTTTCTGGAAGAAAAGTTAGAATAGGCGGTTATAATGAGACTCCTCCAGGAGCTTATCTTCTTAGACAGTTATATAGACTAGGGCATGCCAAGCACGAAGAGAATTTCATCGGGACGCAGAAGGTAGTTGTTACAAAGTGATTCTATGATGTCTTGCGAAAGTAAGGACATATTTTAGTCAGACTGAAAAATATATAAAGCGTGATTTTCTCTATCTTTTAGTAAAGGAGGTTAAAAGATGGCTAAACTAACAGCGTGGCTTATTACCTTAATCGGTGTATTGCTTGTTTTGGCTTTGTTCATAACAAGCTTTAGTGGATTATGGTTTAATATAGTAATTGCCGTAATTGTTTTGATTATAGGTATAAGCAAGCTAATTAGAAACTACTCATACAAGAAGTAGTAGTTTTACGCATATCTTTTTATTTAATTTTTCTTTTTATTTTTCTTTTATAATGATTCCTTTATCTTTTTTATAAGTTTTTCAATCTTAAACAGGATAATTCTTGAATCATTAAGCTCAATTTTCTTTCCATAGTAGTTTATAGAATTTCTCAATAATCTAATAGAATCAAATTCTAGAGCTAATTCTTCATTTCGGATTATGTTATTTAAGAAAGATGTGTAGCATTCATGATTATAGATTTTGAATTTATGCTTAAGTGCCAGAGCTTCCAAAAGCTCTCTTAAAACATCATAGAACAGGGAGATTACTGTTTCTTTTGTCGTCTCATTTATAGGCAATAGCTTTGCTGTTCTTTCTCGGTCATTTGATGATTGAATGATATCCTGAATCCTTCCAAGGTCTGGTTCAACTTTTTTAGTATAGCCTTGCCTGTTGCATTCTTGCCATTCCATCTTATCTTATTATGACTCCTTGTTCAATATTCTTTTTCAGATTCTCGTTCTTCATTGAATTGATAAAGTGCAGTTGCACTTTTCTTTTCAATTTTTTTTCTATATTTAAAGTGTTTATTTCTCTTGACTCTGATTCTAGATATAGATCAAGGTCTGATTTTAGTGTGTTTTCTGCTTTTGTCAAAGAGCCGAAGAGGATAATCCGCTTATATGCTATTAACTCATAGATTTCTTCTGTTAAATGAGATAATAATTGGTACCAATAGATTCTTATGAGCTGTTTAAATACAAAGTTCTCCCTGTTTGCCCTAAAATAAATATAAATCCCTTTATTTTCAGATATCAATAGATTCTCTTTTTCAAGTTCTTTAAGAGTTTTAGATGCTGTTGGCGGACTTATATTAATTATGCCTGCATACTGCCTGACTGAGATATCTCTATAACAATCCTCAAAAAACGGCTTTAACTCATTAAATATTTTTAACATCTGTTAAATTAAATTAACAACTGTTTATAAATCTTTTGTTATGCCTTGGTTATTTTGGAGTGTACTCTAGGGAAGGGTAATAATTTAAAAAGAGGGGAGATTTAAGTTAAATGGACACCAAAAGAGGATAAAATGACATATACCCGGGCTCATCTAGAGCATGCTCTTATCAAGATAAAGAGGGGAATTAAGAAGCTTGAGCATCATAAGATGCTGCTTGAGCAGCACAGAAAGAAGATTCTTCATCATAGACAAGTTCTTGAGCATCACAGAAGAAAAGCTGAACATCAGATGTTAGAGGTTCATAAACATCTTGAAAATAGAAAGAAGTTAGGGGGAAAGATTCTGCATGAGCTGAAGAGGAGAAGGCAGATTATGGCGAAGATACGATAGATTCTAGATAAATTTATTTATTCAATATAATAGACTATAAGATGGATAACAAGATAAAATATATAATTGTGGCAGTGACCAATAGATGTAATCTTCATTGTAAGATGTGCACTATTTGGGCAGAACCAGAAAAATGGGATTTGGACCATCAAACTTTTAAGAAGATATTTGATTCTAAATATCTCGATGATAACTTCGCTTTGACTCTGACGGGTGGTGAGCCGTTTCTGTCGAAAGAATTTGATAATATAATAAAAACGATTATTTCTGAAAGGCCAGAATCTCTTAAAACAATTTCAACTAACGGGGTACTAACTAATAAAATACTTGAATTTCTTGAAAAATATGGGTCAAAACTTCCAAATCTTTCTTTGTCTATAAGTTTAGATGGCATAAATACCCATGATCTTCAGAGGGGCAGGTCAAAAGAGGATATTCTGGGGACAATCAACCTGGTCCGACAGAAGTTTCCAAAAATGAAGATAAAGATAAAATTTACTATTACGCCTATCAATTATAAGGATATAATCCCAACATATGAATTTTGTAGGAAGATGAAAGTGGTGTTTAAGGTTAAGATATCTGAATCAGCAGAAAATTATACAAATAAACTGCGAACCTGGAATCCGACATGGTCGAAAGAGATGAAAGATAGCATAAGAAAAGATTTGATGATAGTAAAGAAGGGTTTCATGAAATCTGATAAGGCTGGCGCAAATTTTGTAAAACGGACAATCGGCTTATTGGACGGAAAGGTTCATCTAAAAGAATGCAGAGCTCCTTTTGAAAGGGTATTTATAATGCCTGATGCAAAAAATTCATGGTTCGGCAGTGATGGGATTTGGATCTGATGGCCAAGATTATATCAAAGGAATTGCTGGGGCATATTCAGAGGATATGACCTACAAAAAGGCGAAAAACATATTGAAAACTTATCTTAAGAATAATGATTCTTATCATCTCCATAAAAAACTTGGCACTTTGATAAAGTCGCCAAATCAGAACATCAATGTCGGGGATATCATAATTTTCTTCAAAAAATGATCTTTTGTTCAAAGATTAGGATATCTTCATGAAAGATTTTATAAATACGGAGAACATTCAAGCACTATGATAATGAAAAGATTAAATTCTGGTTTTGAGATGCCAGCAGTAGGGCTTGGTACCTATGGGTTAGGAGGAGATGAAGAAAGAGATGATTCTAAAGATAAAGAGTGCATGCAATCTGTAAAAGACGCTCTAAACCTGGGTTATACCCATATAGATACTGCTGAGGTCTATGGCAGAGGGCATGCTGAGGAATTGATTGGGGTAGCAATCAAGAATTACAATAGAAAAAAATTATTCATCACCTCAAAAGTTTTCAAAACACACCTGGAGTATGAGGATGTCATCAAGTCTGCAAAAGAGAGTCTTAAAAGAATGGGGATAGATTATCTCGACCTCTATCTTGTTCATTCGTTTAATCCAGAAGTGCCTATCAAAGAAACAATGTCTGCTATGAATGAACTGGTTGAGAAGGGGCTGATAAGGAATGTGGGGGTGTGCAATTTTTCAGTAGAGCAGCTGAAAGAAGCACAGAAGTATTCGAAAATCAAGATAGTCGCAAATCAGATGAAGTATAATCTCTGGGCTAGTTCTAGTCCTGACCTTAGGACATTTGAGTACTGCCAGAAAAATGATATAATGGTTATTGCGTACAAATTATTTGGCAGAGGCAAAATTGAGAAAAATAAAATACCTCTGTTAGGGGCTTTAGCAAAGAAATATGGTAAAAGTGAGGGGCAGATTATGGTCAACGGGGTTATCTCAAAGAAAAATTTTGTTGCTATTTTTGCATCAAAGAAAAAAGAGCATCTAAAAGAGGGTATTGATGCGTTAAAATTCAAGATTTCAGATGAAGACATCAAAGAACTGGATAGAGTTTTATTAAAAGTGAAGTTTAAATAGAAAAATATTGCATGAATTGAAGAGAAGACGACATATTATGGCGCAGATACGGTAATGTAGGTATAATTCTGAAGAGGATTTAAAATGAAAGAAAAGGATTAAATATTCAAAATAAATGAATAATTATTCACTTTTAATGAAAAATGATGCCAAAAAATAGTAAGAAGATAATACTTTTTTTATTGAGAAATCTAGAACCGATTAATATGAACCAAATCGCTAAAAAACTGGATATCAGCGTTGGAAGTGTTTTCAAAATTTTAAAAGATTTAGAAAAAAGAGAGATAGTTAATCATGACAATCTGGGAAATGCCAAGTATTATAGGGTTAATTTGAAAAATGAAGGTTCTATTAAACTTTTTGAATTAATCCTGTTGGAAGAAAAAAGAATGTTAACTGGATATCCTAAAATTTATAGTGACGAGATTCAAAAGTTTGATGGGGCAGAACTTATCATCTTATTTGGTTCTGTTTTACCTAGCAAAAATTTCAAGGATGTTGATGTGTTGTTTGTTACAAACAAGCCGAAAGAAGTTGTTGATTTTTGTTCCGAATTATCGAAAATAAGAACCAAGCCGGTTGTTCCACTTATACTAAAAAAAGAAGATTTAATCAAAGAAATAAAAAGTAAAAAAGAAGTGATACTAAGCATAATCCGGAATGGGGTCGTCCTAAAAGGGCAATCTGTATTTTTAGAGGTACTAAAAAATGTCATAATACAAAGATATTTAAACTCGTAGTTTATATATATAAATTACCAGATTATAAAATGAAAGATGTAACTAAAAATGAAATAAAGGTTTTGCTGACAATATTGAAGAATCCTGAAACAAGCTATAATGCAAGCAATATTGCTAAAGAAATAGGAATTTCTTCGATGGGAGCGTTAAAAATACTTAAAAGACTGGAAAGAGAAAATCTTCTGTATTCCAAACAACTGGGAAGATCCATTTTTTATGATTTCAATTTCAAAAATGAGTATTTAATTGAGTACTTAACCTTCTTATTAAATAAAGAAATAGAGCAAGCATGTCCTTATACCAAAAGATGGGTTAGAGAACTAAAGAAGATAAAAAATTCAGAGTTAATAATTCTCTTTGGTTCAGTTTTAGAAGAAGAAAAAAACGCAACAGATGTTGATGTTCTCTTTATAATCAATCCCAAAAAAATTCAACTTTTAAAAACAGAGATAGAAAAGATTAATATGGTTAATGACAAGAGGATTCATCCAATTTACCAGTCAGAAAGGGATTTTAAGGATAATATTAGAAATCAGGATAAAATTGTTTTGAATGCTCTAAAAGGGATAACCCTGGTTGGGCAGAGAAAATTTGTCGATTTTTTAAAGGAGGTTCATAAGTAAAATGAGTCATGCCACGAACAAGGTGCAATGGTGCTTAAAAAAAGCAGAAAGGGAGTTTAAAAAAGGCACAAAAAAGCATCGTGGGCTGCTTAGGGTGAAGCCTAGTATTGAAAAAGCACGAGAGTATATTGCTAAATCAGAACACAATCTAGAAGCTGTTTTCTATTTAAAAAAAGGAGGTTTTTCAGATTGGTGTGCCAGTGCTGCTTTTTATTCAATGTACCATGCTTTGCTTGCGATATTATCTAAATTTGGATATGAGTCTGAAAATCAAGAATGCACTTTTGCCTTGATTTATAGTTTGATTGAAGATAAAAAAATTGATCTTAATAAAGAGATTGTATATAAAATAACCAGTTTAGAGCCAAGAGCACAAGAATTAACTACCCTAGAAATACGAGAACAGTATCAATATGGCACAAAAACTTCAATTCAGGAGAATCTTTATCAAGAATTACTGGAACTTGCAAAAGAGGTCATAAGCAATGCAAAAAGAATAATAGAAGAGTAAGCTAAAAAAG
>CAYPSK010000037.1:0-3362 GCA_964413705.1 Candidatus Woesearchaeota archaeon
AAAGTTAGGATTTCTTGAAAACCTAGTCCTGATAAAAGATTTGCAATCTTCTCTGAAAATGCAGTTTCTTCAAGGATTTTGCCCTGTGTTGCAATGCAGGGCTCTATTGGTTTGAGATTTTTAAAACCATAAGCTATTGCAATATCTTCGATGATATCTACTTTGTGCAAGACATCGTTTCTATAGAAAGGAATTTCAACTGTAAACTCATTTTTGTTTATGGTTATGTTATATCCTGCTTTTTTTATCAGGTTGATTATTTCTTTTTCTTTTAGGTTTGTTCCTAAAAGGGTGTTTATGTCTTTTATTGTAAGTCTTTTTATTCTTGATTCTAGTCTAGGGGTTTGAGATTTTTTTAATCCATGTTTTATGGTCACAGGATATATTTTTCCTCCTCTTTCAGCGAGGGCAGCGACAACTATATTTAGGGCATCAGAGAGCTTTTTTTCATTAAATCCTGAGACTTCAATGAAGATATTTTTTGTATCTTGGGTGACTTTTCCTGAATACTCTGAATTGATAATAGGTGGCATGCTAAGAACATTCTTGTCATGATCAATGAATATGGGGTATTCTTTTTCTTTTTCTAATAAATGTCCATAGATTTGGCCTTTTTCATGTTTTTTTAGGATTTCCTTTAGGTTTAGTTCTTCGATGAATCCTAGGGGGGTAAAACTTAGGGAGTCTGGCTTATATGTTGTATAGATTATTGGCCACTTTATCTTATCAAAATCATAGATACCTAGGGCAATTTCTTTTCTTTTTTTGCCTATTCCTTCACAGATTTTCTCTTGTAATTGAATAATTTGAAGAATAAATTCTTCTGTGAATTTTAGGTTTTTTATGACAGCACATGATGTATATGGTCTGACTGCACCAACTTTATGGTCTATTATAAGTGTGAATTGTTTGTCTACTTTTTCAAATTTATAATTTCTTAGGCCTGATGTTTTTCCTGTAAGATTTTTGAGTTCTCGAATTAGACCTTCAACTGAAAGAAGATCTATTCTGTTTGAATCCTTGATTTCAACTGTGATTTTGTCTTGTTCAATGCTATTTACTTCAGCTTTTGTCATCTCTAATAAATCTTTAAAAGCTTGATTTGAGAGTTTTCTTCCATAAAGGTGCTCAAAATCTTTTTTTGAAATTTCTATGTTTGGCATTTTGATGTATGTGTTTTATTTTATATTTTTGAATTTCTTAAGAAGTTTATATCTTGGTTGAAGATATCTCTGATATCTTCAAGACTTTTGTTTAGCATATATAGCCTGTCTACTCCAAGTCCCCAGGCAAGGACCTTTGTATCTTCGGGGATTCCAAGGGGCATTGTTACTTCTGGCCTGAAGATTCCTGCTCCCCCGAGTTCAATCCATCCTTTTTTTGGATGTAATCCTATTAATTCAACAGAGGGTTCTGTGAATGGAAAGTATGAGGGAAGGAATTTTATTTCTTTGACTTTGGCTATTCTTTCAGCGAAGGTTTTTAACATTCCAAGAAGTTGTGTAAATGTAACATTCTTGTCTAGGATTATTCCTTCCATCTGGTTGAATTCAGGCAAGTGTTTTGCATCAGTGATATCTGGCCTGAAACATCTTGCAATTAAGAAATATTTTCCTGGGATTTTTGGATTTGATGCTAGTGTTCTGGCTGAAACAGCTGTTCCTTGTGATCTTAGGATTAATTTTCTAGATTCATTATTACTGAAAGGAATTTTCCAGCCGTCTGAGCCTGTTTTCCAGCCATTTTCATGTGTTTCTTTTATCTTTTTTAGGAGTATATGGTTTTGAATTTCTCCTTTATCAGGATTTGTGAAATATAGGTCGTGGATTCCTCGTGCAGGATGGTCTTGTGGCATGAACAAAGCATCACAGTTCCAGAGACCCAGTTCAACACAGGGGCCTGTTGTTTCTTCAAATCCCATGGATATGAGTTCTTGACGAGTTTTCTGCAAAAATAATAGGTATGGGTGTCTTTTTCCCCCGAATAGCATCGGTGCTTTAGTTTCAAGATTATAGACTCTGAATTTCTTGCCTTTCCATTTTTCTTCTTTAATCATATTTGGGGTGAGTTGTTCAATCATATTCTCAACTTTATCTAGATTTTCAAGGACTTTTTTTCCTAAAGCAGTTATTTCATAAGAAATTTCTTTTTCTTCTTCTGTAAAAATAATATTTTTTCTTAGTCTTAGTTTATTAAAAATCTTTTTTTGTTCTTCATTTAAATCTTCAATCTGCACTGGAAGAGATTCTAGAAATTTTTCTTCTGGAAATTTCTTTATTGCTTCTTCTCTTCCTATCTGTGCTGTAATTTGGTTGTCTATCTTGATTATGCCCTTGGATTTTAGAGTTCCTAGGGCAATTTGAAATTCATTATCACTTAGACTAGAGTTTTTTTTAGCTTCTTCAAGGGTAAGTGGTTTTTCAAGAATAAGTATCAATAATCGCCTTTCTGGCAGGCCTTTTTTTTGATATTCTATTCCGTTGACATCTAGCTTGATTAATTTTTTTGATTTTGTTTTGATTTCAACAATTTTCTTACTAGATAAGAATCCAAGACCTCGGTTAATGCTTGTTTTATCAAGGCTTGTTTGGGATTCTATTTCACTGATGTCTTTTCCTAGAACTGGGAGAATCTTCTGCTCTAAGGGACTTAGGGCTTCTAGTATGTCTTGAACCTGCTTTTCCATCTAAAGAATAGAGTTTATGATTTTAAAAAGGTTTTTATGTCAACCCTTTTTAATTAATTTTTATTTTTTAAGGGTTTTGAGAGAAGAGAAGAATTAAGAGAGTATCTACCCAAATGGCGGGGAAGTTTTTCGTTGCAGTGCCTTCATTGCTTGGAAATAAAGTCTTGCTTGTCTAATTAAAACTCCTTGAGGTTGAAGCTTATGAAATTTTTCTAGGTTCTGTAACGCGGTTAGACATTCTCTGGTTCCAAGATAAACTTCTTGGTTAGAAAGGATGACCTCGCCACTTGAACTAAAAGGAGGAAAGAATATAGGAAAACGAAGGATTTTATATGCTCCGACTTGAATTTGGGAATAGGACACTTCCATAGGATTGCTTAGTTTTAGAGTGCTACTATTTGGTTCGTATCCTGTTACTTGTCCAAGAATTCCCATGGGGCTTATGAATGCGTTGCTTTCCTTAAGATAGGAATGTGCTGAATTTGCTATGCCTTCTATCTCTCCATCTATTACTAGGGCAATAGAACCTTGCGCTGATTCAAGCCTTTCTTGACGATGAGCTATGCCTGCTAATTCGCGCAATTCAGGTGTTAGAATAGAATTCAATCTTCTTGCCATTTTTTTTACTTTCTGCCTTTTTTATTGCTCTTCAATCTGGCTTCTTTTGGCTCTTCTG
>CAYPSK010000037.1:3462-7113 GCA_964413705.1 Candidatus Woesearchaeota archaeon
TTTTACTTTCTGCCTTTTTTATTGCTCTTCAATCTGGCTTCTTTTGGCTCTTCTGCTCTGTGAGGCCTTCTTGATGCTCGTGTTGCTACAAGAATTATTAGGACTATGATGATTATCAATAGTATGACATTGAATATGAAAAGCCAGGAATTGTTCTTTATTGTCTCTGTAAATGAGTTAGAAGTTCCTCCTTGTGTTGATTTTTGCTGTAATTGAATTTGAAGAGTCTGAGACTTTGAAAATCCATCTGCCTTGATTGTTAAGGGAAGAAAATTAATTGTGGCTGCGTTTGTATTTGGCATGAATGTTATGTACACCTTTCCAGATTCGCCTGAACCTAGGTTTATAGAATTTGGCTGAATAGAGATTATTGAAGCCCAGGCAATGCTTGAAGCATCTAGGGTATATGTTGTTGAGACATCTCCAGTATTTGTTAGAGTTAGTATAATTGTATTTTCTTGGTCAAAATAACTCTGGCTTGGGACAGTGCTTATTGAGGCATCAGTTTTTAGTGTTCTGCAGTTGGTTTGAAGATTTAGGGTATATAAGTCAGATGTATCTGCATCACCAGAGTCTGAGGTTACATCTACTCTAAGTGAGTATGTTCCAGGAGAGACTATTGGCATAGTTCCTGTGAAAGTATAGGTAGATGATTTTCCTTTATCTATGTCTTTTGTTTGTTCATCACTTATGTTCAAAGATGCACTGTATATTTTGACTGTAACGTCGTTTTCATCTTTTTTTCCAGTGTTTTCAATTTTTACTCCAATGTTATATGATTGACCACAAGCTAAACCAG
This sequence comes from Candidatus Woesearchaeota archaeon, assembly GCA_964413705.1. Classification (GTDB taxonomy): domain Archaea; phylum Nanobdellota; class Nanobdellia; order Pacearchaeales; family UBA284; genus JAPLYB01. Next base: position 4,262 of record CAYPSK010000037.1, read on the forward strand.
AGTATATCAATTTGTCTATTACAAGTTCATGAGATCTCCTCTTTATGTCTACAGAGACGCTTTTTTCATCGCACTGTGTATCTTCTTCACCATCTTCATATGCTTTTATCCTGACAATATAATCATCTCCTTCATCTATATCTGCAGGCACCTTTATGGTTAGAGTGTAATCTTGTTTATCATCATCCAAATTATCATCTAAACTATCGTCTGCTATGACCTCTTGTGTTGTTAAATCATAAAGTTCTGCTTCTACTGTGAAGTCTATATCATCATTAGTTTCAACTGAGAATTCTACAGATATTTCCTCTCCAGGATAAAAGTCATCTCCGCTGTCTGGATTGTCTAGATTTAGGTTTACATGATTGCCTTTTGAACCTAGTTCACAAAATCTTTGTTTTACATTGACATTTAAATTAAAAGACTTAGTAAAAGAGATATTATATAAGATATTTATTGTTGATGTTTCTTCTCCAAGGTCTGCTTCTGAAGTTGCAGTTAGTGTGAAACTTATTGTTACATTAGCTCCTGGTGCTAAAGAACTAATTGAATTTGGTGTGAATGAAGGAGTTACTCCTGTTGGTAAGTTTGTTGCAGATATTATTATATTATTTATAGGGTCTGTTCCAGTGTTAATTATTATGAATGAAGAGCTTGAACTTGAACCCTGGTAAACAGTGAGTGAAGAAGGATTATTTAAAATTTCTAAATCTGCACTTGCTAAACTTAAGACTATTACCAAAGAAAACAATACCGCAAATGTCGTCAATAAAGTTTTGTTCATTTTTATTGTTGCTTTTTTTGTCGTAATTTTGTAGTTAAGGCACTTTAAAAACCTTTCGCTTAAAAAGGTCTTAGTTAATTTTTAAAAATTTTTTAAAAAATAAATCAATTAAGCATGTCGCGGATCTCTTGCATGTTGTCTGCGACTTCCTGACCTTTGTTTGTTAGCTTAATCAATTTTATCCGGCCTTTTTTCTCAAAAGCGACAAGACCATATTTTTCTAGGCTCTGTAGAATTTTTACTGCGTGACTGTATGTGCAGTCAACTTCTTTTGCAAGAAGCGACCCATATCTTATTCTAGCACCTTTTTTTAGAGCCATGATGATCAATGCAGGCTTTTTTCTGAAAAAAGTGTTGAAAGCGTCTTTTCCCATGTTTTTTCCCCTTAGCTTTGTTTTTTTAACCATCTGCTTAAGTATATAGTCTATTTAGAGCATTCTAATGGTTATTTTTTAAATTATATGTTAGAGTATATACGTCCTTTATAAACTTTTCTGTGAAAACTTTGTTTTTGAATTAATAGATTCTTCCTCGTGAAAATCCTTTTTTTATTTTGTGTTGTCGAGGACAAAAATCAATTAGAATCAAATATTACTACCTACTGAATAATCTTTCGAAGAATCCTGGTTCCTCTGTCTTTTCTCCGACAAGTTTTGCAGCTATTCTTTTGTAGCTTCTTGCTGATTTGCTCATCGGTCTGGTGTTGACTACTGCGTCTCGGATCATTACACTCTCTCTGACGCTATTATCTTCTGGGATTATCCCAAGGATAGGTTTCTCTAAGAGATTTGATATGTCTGCTAATTTCATCTCTCTTCCATCTTTTCTTACTCTAGTCACTATGACTCCAAGAACATTTTTTTTCATCTGTTCAGCCATCTTGATTGTCTTTAGAGCATCAGTTACTGCCGGCATCTCAGGGTTTGTCACAACAATGATATCATCTGCGTTTTCGAGTGCCATCAGTGCTTCTTTTCCTAGGCCTGCTGCGCCATCTAAGACAATTAGGTCAGATATTTTTCTTAAGTCCCGTATTGCTTTTGGAAGACTGGATGGATTTATATCTTTTAGAGCTTTTAGTGAGATGCTTGACGCAATTATTTTCAAGCCAGAGTAGTGTTGGTAGATTGCGTCGTAAATTCTTTTCTTTCCATTAAGAACCTGATTTAGTGTGACTGGAACAATTGGAGAGCCAAGATGCAATGCTGTGTTAGGTGTTGTAAAGTTGCAGTCAACAAGAACTACATTTTTATTCATCTTATTTAGAGATGCAGCTAAGTTGATGGCACTTATTGTTTTGCCCACACCTCCTTTTCCCGAGATAACAGTAATAACTTTTCCCATTATAGTACTTATGAAAATTGTATTTTTAAATGTTTTTATTATGATTGATTTTTAGTTAAGGGTAAATGATGATATAAGCTATTTTCATTTTATCTTATTTATAAGCCGGATATATTCATTGATTTTCTCGTTCCAGGCTTTGAGTTTCTCCATATCTATTCGGATTTCTCTTCCATTGCTTATTACTCTTAGAGCAACATTCTTTCTGAATTCATACTCCCGGACTTTATCCAAGTCAGGAAGTTTTCTGAAGAATGAGTACATATCCATGACCTCAATTATCACTTTTTCCTTGCTATAGGCAGTTCTTATGAGCATTTCTTTTGCTTTTGGCGCATCTGATAAGGATTTTATCTTTTTATTCTTCTTTGCTTTTTTTAGTAAGTAATTTATAGAAATGTTGATCATTGCGACCCATCTGTTCAATAAATTTAGGATAACGTCTGTGGTTTTTGTATATTTCAAACTCACATAAAATAGGTGCTCTGCTATTTTCTTTTCTCTCTCTATCTCACTTAACATTAGAACGCGTTTTTCTCTTTTTTGAGTGGTTATTTAATTTGGAATAAGGATAGACAAACTATAAATACCTATCGCTTTTTATCGTAATTCTATTTGTAACTTTAGAATAATAAAAAAAGAGCACAGAGAGGGTATGACAGGGACTTGTACTTTTACTTCTTTTCAAGATCAAGAAGTAACTTTTTCATCTCAAATATAAACT
>CAYPSK010000038.1:0-6750 GCA_964413705.1 Candidatus Woesearchaeota archaeon
CTATGCATAGAGACAAGGCCAGATATCTGCACAGATAAAGACATTAAAAAACTTCTTGAATTTGGTTGCACAAGAGTTGAGCTAGGTGTTCAGGCTCTTGATGATAGCATATACAAAAAAACAAAACGAGGACATAAGATTAAAGATGTTATTCAAGCAACAAAAAGACTAAAAGATGCTGGTTTCAAAGTTTTTTATCACCTAATGGTTGGTTTACCAGGATCAAATATTAAAAAAGATATATTATTGTTCAAAAAAGTCTTTTCTGATAAAAGATTTAGGCCAGATGGGATTAAGATATATCCTACTCAAGTCATTTATGGATCTGAACTGCAAAATTGGTACAAAAAAGGTGAATATTATCCTTATAATGATAAGGAATTAATGGAATTATTGATTCAATTAAAAATGCGTGTTCCGGAATATTGCAGAATCGCAAGAATAATGAGAGAGATCCCCCCTGATTTCTTGGTGGCTGGAACAATAAAATTGGATATGAGAAATATTTTAGAAAAAGAAATGCGTAAGAGAAATTTAAATTGTAGATGCACAAGATGTAGAGAAGTAGGATTTGCATTAAGAAAAGGAAAAAAAATAAATCAATCATCTATCAAATTATGCAGAAGAGAATATGATGCTTCAGGAGGGCATGAAATTTTTTTAAGTTATGAAGACACAAAAAACGACATTCTCATTGCTTTATTGAGATTAAGGATACCAGACAAACCAATTGTTAAAGAAATTAATAAAAAAACAGCGATTGTTAGAGAGTTACACACGTATGGCCATCAATTACCTATAAGTTTTAATTCAAAAAAAGATTGGCAACATAAGGGTTATGGGAAATTACTGCTTAAAGAAGCCGAAAGAATAGCTAAAAAAGAATTTTCAATGTGCAAAGTGATTATAATCTCTGGGGTTGGTGTACGTCCCTACTTCTTAGCCTTAGGCTACGAATTAGATGGACCGTATGTAAGCAAAAAACTATAGTACATTGTTAAGTTAAAAAAATCTATTACATCTGTTACAAACATTTTGCCAATATTTATCTTATCTTTTCAGTAATATCCCTTATCTTAGCAATCCTTCTTTCTTCAACCTACTCAAGAAATATTTTACATTTGGCCCAAGTTCATATCCTTTCCAAGTTTTAGAGTCAGAATCAATCCAGAGAATTTCTTTTGTATGTTTTCCTTTCTTAGGAACCTGGCTCTCTTTTAACTTCGCTAACCAGTGAATTAGAACAACAGCAATATCCTCGCCAGTATGTGGTCTCTCCCATAGCATCATTGGCTCAAGCTCTTTAATTATCTTAATGTCACATCCAATCTCTATCTTAGTTTCAATTAAACAAGATTCTTTCAGGGTCTTGCCCTCAAAGACTTTTCCACCTGGAAACTTTAGAAAAGAATCTTTATCATCTAAAACAACTAGCATCTTCCTGTCTTTGATTATGACTGGTCCAGATGCAACAATACTATAGATCTTATCAGTTTGTTTTGGATTTGGCATTTTTGTGTTAGGTGTATTATGTAAATAGGTTTTGCAACGTTGTGAACTGGGAGTTCACCAAAACCTTTTGTTTAATGTAATAATTTTATTTTAACTCTCTATACATTATCATATTTTCTTATCTATTTTAATCTTACGCAAGGTTAGTTTTGTGCTTCGGCAAGGATTGATTTAAACAAAGCGCATAAATGCTAAATAGGGCGCATAATAAAATGATATATAATATCTTCTTAAATTTCAATTATCTTTCCTTTTTTTCCAACATTAATTACTCTGGTCTTTCCAATTTTCTCTTCTATGCCCTCTGCTTCATGGACATGACTGCATATTGCAATATCTGGTTGGAACTTCTCAATAGCCTTCCTGATAGCATCTGAGCCAGGGAATATTGTTGTCAGCTTCTCCATCAATGTGTTAGAAGGATGAACATGCGTTACCATTATTTTTTTATAAGCACTATGGATTTGATCAAAACCCTTTCTTAGGGTATCGTACATCTCTTTGTCATTCACTTGGAAAAGCCCTATGTTTGCTCCACCAGCTCCAAATACTCCAATATGATGGCTCTGAATGCCTCTGCCATGGATATTTTTAACATTTGGCTTATAAGCTGATTCAAGAAAATTAGTTGTTGCTAATAAATCATGATTTCCAGGAATAATAAGAACTTTAACATGTCTCTTTGCAAATGGCCCAACAAGATAGTCTGTTGCCTGGTCAGGAGTAGTTAAGTCTCCAGAGATGACAACAAAATCCACTTTCTCCTTGACAGCTCTCTCAGCCAGCTTCTCAACTTGCCTAGTATCTCCGTGTAAGTCTCCTATTGCCAAAATCTTCAAGTGTTTCTTGTCTTTCTCTGCTTGTTTACCTTTTTCTTCTTTCTTCTCGGTTTTAGTATGCTTTTTCTCTGCCATGATATGCATAAGTCCCTTTGATTTAAAAGACTTTCTTTCTTGAAAAGATTTAAATTATACTACTTCTTAAAAATACATGGATGAAAAGTTCAAGAAAAGAGTAATAATCGTCAATGAAAAAGATGAGCAAATTGCATTAAAAGAAAGAAAAGATATCAAAAAAGAGGAGATATACCGAGTTTCAGCTCTCTGGATTACAAATTCAAAAGGAGAGATATTGCTTGCACAAAGGGGCTTGAATAAAAAACATGACCCTGGAAAATGGGCCCAGCAGTTGCAGGAACTAACGAAGAAGGAGAAACTTATGAAATCAATATAATTAAAGAAACAGAAGAAGAACTTGGACTAAAAAATGTTAAGTTTGAAAAAGGGCCTAAAGTAATAAGGCATAACGGGCACCATTATTCTTGCCAGTGGTTTACCCTGAAGATTGATAAGAAAATTGATGAATTCAAGATTCAAGAGGATGAAGTTGAAAAAATAGCATGGTTTAAGAAAGAAACCCTGTTAAAAGAAATTAAAACACATCCAAATAAATTTTTGAAAAAAATAGACGCCTGGGTAAAACTATTTTCTTGATTTCTTCTTCTTGACTTTCTTCTTCTCCCCCAGTACTTTCTTTCCAACATACTTCTGAAGAACACTTGGAACCTTAACAGTGCCATCAGCTTGCTGAAAATTCTCAAGAATAGCAACCATGACTCTTGAAGTTGCTATAACTGTATTATTCAAAGTATTCAAGATGAATTTCTCTCCTTTGTTATTTGCTCCTTTTATTCCCAAATCCCTTGATTGATAGATTCCACAGTTTGACACAGACATAAGTTCTCCATAATCTCCTGTTGTCGGCCTGTAGACTTCAATATCAGCTCCTCGCATCTTCCACATACTTAGGTCTCCTGCACACGATTCAAAGACCCTATAAGGAAGCTTAAGTTTCTTAACAATTTCTTCTGAATTCTTTAAAAGTTCATCATAGTATTTAGATGAATCTTTTTGTTTGCAGAATACGAACTGCTCAACTTTATTGAATTGATGAGTTCTCCAGAGCCCTTTTTCATTTATTCCATGAGCACCAACTTCTTTTCTAAGACACATCGAATATCCAAAACACTTTATTGGCAGTTTTTCTTCTGAAACAGTCTTATCTTTCAACATTCCAAGAATAGCATGCTCTGCAGTAGGTATCATATACAAGTCCTCTCCCTCAATTTTATAGAGCGCATTCTGAAAAGCTCCAAGATCTCCTGCAGCAGCAGCAATCTCTGCTCTCATCATCAAAGGAGTTTCTATATACTGGTATCTTTTTTTCTTCATAAAATCAATTGCAAAATGTATAAGTGCTTGATTCAGCAACGCCAAATCTCCTTTCAGATAATAAAATCCCTTACCAGCAACTTCAGCAGAAGCATTAAAATCACATAAATTAAGTTCTTCAGCGAGTTCAACATGGGTCTTTAATTTGAATTTGAACTTAGGGATTTTCCCCCATTTTCTTATAACTTTATTATGCTTTGCATCTTTTCCAAGAGGAACTTTCTTATCAAGTATATTTGGAATCCTCCTTAACAATAAAGCTATGCTCGCCTCAAGTCTAGATAGCTTTTCTTCAAAAGACCTTAATTCCTCTGGAATTTTCCTGGCTTTCTCTAGAATTGGCCTGAGGTCTTTGTCTTGTTTTTTTGCCTCATTTATCTTCTCAGAGATGACGTTCCTCTCGTGTCTAAGTTCATCAACTCTCTCCTTAATATCTCTGAACTCTTTATCTTCCTTGAGAATATCATTTAAGGCTTTGATTTCCAAACCTCTTTTCAACATGCTCTCTCTTATCTCTTTTTCATTCTCTCTAATAAATTTTAAATCAAACATGATAACATATGTTTCCTCACTTATTTAAAGATTTCGAGAACTTGCTTTTATTTTTTATAACTACTATGTGAGAGTGACAAACAGTAAAGTTTATAAATTCAATTTACTATTGTATTTATACTTAAAATGTGTATTTAAAATAACAAAATCACCAAAATGTCATCAACACCTCTTGAAGCACTTGCAGTCCATGAAAGCAGAACACCTGTTCGAGAAGCAGTTAGTATAGGGGATTATGCTAGTTTTCTTAAGAGAAGGGAAGAAATTTTACCTGCAAAAGGCTTTATTCCACTAAGAAAATGTTCTTCTAAATGTGAGGTCTATCATAATAAAGAAACTGATTGTTATCTCTACCTGCCAAAAGGCAGAGAGGGCATAAGAGCAAATGTAGAACCTTTTATTATGGGGGGTGTTTCTAGAGCAGAGCTATCTCAATTAATTGGGGATTATGAATCTGCAATGTGTAATAGTAGAAGTTCAGGGTATATGCCAGTAATTTATGGCCTTGCATCTGGGCTTGCTGTTGGTGCATTCGTAGACTTGCTTAAACCAGAAATGACTCTAAAAGAGTCCCTTCTTGTATCTGTAGGGGCAGTGACCTTAGGAGGTCTTATTGGTCTAGTAGTAAAAGGTGTAAAAGATAGAGTGCAGTCAAAAAAGAGAGATAGATTCTATGATGAAATATATCAGATTAGAGATGAAAGAAAAGGCACATGCACATTCGGAGAAGAGAATGTTGTTAGTGAACTAGCTTTCGCTTTTTAGTTTTTATCTTTTAATTTTAACTCACTGTAACATCTACTTGTTTTGTTGTTGCATTGGCATACTCAAAGAAAAGAACATAATCTGATTCACTTAATACTCTTGAATTCTTTCCTTTATTGTATGTCACATTATATTTATCCTGATAATCAAGATATATCTTGACATCCCACTTATTCTCTTTGCTCTTTAGAGTTACTGCCTTGATACTACCTGAAACATCAATTAACTTGCCCTCTTCACTATACTGATATGCTGAATCTTTTAATTGCCAAGTTATTAAATCTGCAGATGAATTTATTATTAAGTTTCCTCTGCTTATCTTTGCATCTAAAGAGAGCTTATTACCCTCAACAGAACTGACTTCCTTTATCCTTGAATCAATATCTCTAAGTATTTGTTCGCTCTGAGAACATAGTGCTTTGTCACTACTCTTCTCAATAATTGGCTGCACAGAAGCATACACTAAGGTTAGAACAGCCAAGCTAATTAATATATAAAGAATAGTAGAAACCCAGACAACACCTCTTTTTCCCTTTTCTATCATCTTACATTAAATTTTTGTCTGGGTTTTAAACATAATTGAGCATCAATTTTTATCAAAACCCTAATTTATCTGATTTAGATATACTTTCTAGCATGCTAGCACAGGAGTAAGCTCTGCTTTTGCATTATCGCAGCTAAAATCTTTTCCTTTGAATTTCATTGTTGGAATTGCCCAAACCTTTTCCACATTTCCAACACCATAAGTATAAGTTCTTGCTCCGCCGTTATCAGGCAATTGATTAATGTTTGTTGTTATATTTGTCCTTGTCTCTCCCTCTTTAAGAAAATAAGTAGTCATCTTGCTTATATTATTGTCATTTAGCACAGCTTCAACCATGACGTTTGTATTACTTGTTCCTGTACAAGTTCCTTCACTGCTTATTTTTAAAGCAACACCATTGCATGCTGTCTGCTTGTCAATCATGTTCTGAATATATGGATATAAAAATCCAATCACAAGTCCAACAACAGCCAGAGTCACGACAATCAAAAGAACAGTTGCAATAACAGGTTCAATACCTCTTTTGCAGCGAAAAATTCTCTTTTTCGGTGTGCCAAAAATTCCTAATTTTTGTGTATTTAACATTTTTCTCTTTTTTATATCTTTTTTAGTGAATTTAGGTTTTTATACTTTACTGACAGTTAATTGTTTTTGCCCTATCAGTGCAGATATACTCTTTTTCAGTCCCTGTTTTTTTTGAAATGCCAAGTAAGACAGGAACAGCCTTAATCTGCTGGCATCCACTTAACTCGCCAGAAAAATTACCTGTTGCACTCTCTCCCTGACCAATAACACTCGCACTTGACTCAAGAGGAATTGTTCCAAGAGAATCTAGTGAGCCACCTTTTTTTACATATAATTGTACTCTATACAAGGCAACTTCTCCCCTGTTTTGAATCTGTATATTATTTGTACCTGTCTCTTTTATGACATTAAAATTAACATCTAAGCATGCTTGTTCAATTCCAGTATCAAACTTAATAATAGCATCTTTTTGCATACTGCTTATCCAAACATAGACTGCGCCAAATAAAGCAATTGCAATGACAACAAGGAGTATAGTAGCTATAACTGGCGATATTCCTCTTTTACTCTTTTGTATTTGCATGAATTCTAAGGGATTTTGAATTTAAAAATCTTGTGAGT
>CAYPSK010000039.1:0-6495 GCA_964413705.1 Candidatus Woesearchaeota archaeon
TAATTCAGATAATCTAAGCGCACAATATAGTATTAATGCGCTTTCTTTCAAAGTGCTCCCCTTTCATCAAAACTCTTTCAATCTCCTTTATCTCAAACAAAGTCTTTAAATCACTTTTGTCTTCATTAAGATTAATCGAGAAAACAGGAGTTTTATATTTCTTGCATAGCCTCAAGTTTTGAATTACTCTGCCAAGTTGCTTTGTATTTCTCAATTCATCCAACGAGATAAGAATTATCTTCTTATTATCAGAAGCTATCTTGCATAAAATATGATTTAATCCAGAGTTTCTGTAGCTATCATAATCTCTATCACTTTCATGAGCTTGCTCTGGATTCAGTAAAGCCCATGTTTTTTTATGCTCTAAAACTGTTCTATTTATCTTGTCACTTGTACCAAGAACAATTATCTTTGAAAAGAAATTACTTGCCTTATCAATAAATTTTCTTAATTTTTCAACATTCTCTGCTTTAATCAAACAAGAATCATAAATCTCATCAATTTTGCCCTTGAATTTCCTCAATTCATAAAAATCCCCATCATTCTCAAGAATCTTCATATAACTAACATCTTTGTCTTTCTTGTCAATATTTTCCTTCTTTCCGATTATGAAGTTTATCATCTTGTCTGTATGTATTTATTCTAAGTGTTCTTATATTCTTTTAAACAAAGCGCATTAATGAATCTAAAGCGCACCATATTTAATTAATCTTATCTAAACAGTCCTTACGCAGTTCACAATAACTGTCCTCTCTCTTGGTCCATCAAACTCGCAGAGCATTATTCCCTGCCATCTTCCAAGCATCAGCCTATTGTTTTGAACAGGAATTGAAAGACTTGGTCCAATCACCGCAGCTTTTATATGTGAATCTCCATTTCCATCTTCTTCATCATGCTTCCAAGAACCTTTTGGAGCTATCTTCTTCATTGTCTCTAAAAAATCATCACATACTCGTGAATCTGAATTTTCATTGATTGTAAGAGCTGCTGTTGCATGCGGCACAAAAATATTTGCAAGCCCCTCTTTAAGGCTATATCTTGATACCATAGCCTGAACTTCGAGGGTTATGTTCACTACTTGCTCCCTACTAGATGTTTTTATTACAAATTGCATAATATCTATATCAAATAGAATTTAAAAACATGACTAAAAGAAACAAAGGCACAAAATACTAAATAAAGTGCCAACTAGCAATAAATATCTCACTTATATCTAAATTATTTTTCACAAGACAATTTGTGCTGAAGCAGTCTTGTGTCAGAATTAAAATGTCTTGATAGCCTCATTAACTGCAACTATGGGCCAGCCTGCGCCAAGCAACTTGCTCTCAATTTCTTCCTTGTTCATTCCAGCTGCCTTAGCATCCTTAACATAAGTTTTTAAGGCATCTAAAGCAGCTTTATTCTTTTCTTCTTGAACATTATTTTCCTCTTCATTCTTAATTTCTTTCTTTTCTTCTTTATATAAGCCCTTACCAACTTTCTTCTTCTTTTTCTTTGAAAGGATAATACATATTATTAATATAGCAATTCCCCCAAGAACAATCACCAAAGCTACCCAGAAATACCACTGATTAAATATACTGCTGCTGCATTTTCTTGATTCTTCTGCTGGTTTGTAATTCTCTGTTCCGCAATTATTAATATCTGTACAAACCTTTATTTCATACCCTGTGTTCAAACACGTCCATCGACACTGCCAATCCTCTGTGCACTGGCCTCCCTGACAACTAGCTGATTGAACATACTTTAATCCATCCCAGACACAATTTGCAGGTTTCATGTTTATTGTTCCACAACTTCTTTGGTCATAACAACTTCTTTGGTCTAAACCATTGATACAGCCACCCCAAGCACCATATACCCAATTCTCAATGCAAGTATAATTTCCTCCTCCAACATATAAACAATCAGAATTAGAACCACAATCATTATCTCCAGGTCCTGAGACTTGCACACACTGGTCATTAAGATTACATACATGATGATGCCCACTAACACTCTCCTCTGTAACCTCAAATAATGCTGAATTTTGGCTCATAATCCTGCCATTATATGAAAATATAACATTTAAATTATAATATCCCATTTCTTCAGGTGCTACTAAACCAAGTCCTTCTAAACTAACACCATAAACATTCTTAGGATTCCAACTAGCACAAGAATTTGCATATAATAAAACACTTTTATCATTATTAATTTCATTTGACTCGCTGACCTCATTTTTATAATCTGCCATCGCTCTAACTAAAATTGTTTTACCTGTTATCTGATAATTCCCAAAGTCTACTGGAGGCATATCTAGAGCATAATTCCCTCCAGAAACAATAGGCAGAGTATCCATTAAACCATATATGCTCATTCCAGCACTTGTAATATTAACCAAAAGAGTAGAATTAACTCCATAATTTCCACCAATGTTCTTTACAACTATCCTTAATCCATCTCCAGTTGAATATCCAATTCTTTCAATGCTATACACAATTAAGTCAGGACCCACCTGACTAACATTATTTTTGCAGGTCTTGGTTACACTATCACAATAACCAGTTGAACCTCGCAAAGCTCTGCAGTCATCCTGATGCATTGCACAAATATTTGAAATAGAATTTGCGACGCAAGTATAATTATTTAAAACTGTATAGCTTGAGCAATAATCATAGTGTGTTCCATACATGTCTGTGCAAACACTCCCTGTTTTTGAACAAATTGGCAAAGTTACTGTAATTGGAATGTTTATCATACTATCTTCAGGACTAGAGTCTGTTATGGCCACATCTGTCAGACCAACACTCTTTCCATAAACAGTCAGAATATACCTATTTATTGAGGCTGTTTCACTCAACCAGACATTTGCTATTGAACTATTAGGCATTTTCGAAAGCAGATATGGCAAAGTTCCTCCAGAAATTATTGATGTTGCATTATATCCCACAAGAACAACAATTGAACTTGGATCTGCTTTCAATGGCTCAGAAATAGTTTCATTTACACATCTTCCTTCTTTACACTCTTTTCCCTCTGGGCATGTTAGATAAACATACTGCATCATGTTATTTTCACAATACATCTCTGTCAAATTATAAACTGGAACTTCTATAGTTTGATTAAAGCCTGTATGCTGAGGTTCATAATCACAATAATCACTCTGGCTTTGTTCATGAAATGTTACTGTGCCTTTCTCATAAACATTAATTCCCCCATCAGAGTCTGTACAATCTTCATAGCCAGAACAAGCTCCTTCAATACAACCATTCGGACATCTGAAATATTCAGATTGCACACTATCCCCGGAACAATAATACTCTTTAAGCCAGTAATAAAGAGTGATATCTCCTCCATTATTAATGCTATTAAGAATAGCAGCACTAGTTATAGACACATCAGGATTCTCCTGATTTCCAGGAACCTCATGACATGAATCAGTATAAACTAAAAGCCCATTTCTCATAGAAGTTGTTCCTTTAATACTATAAATTCTTCCACCATCAGAATCAACACAATTTGGCATAATAATATTGCCCCCTCCTGCTTTCTCGATTGGCTTTTCAGGCAATCCTATAAAAGAAAGATAAGCAAAGCCAACAGCAATCAAGAATATGACAGCCATTACAATAAGTATCCCTACTTGAATATGATTTTTCTTTTTCTCTTTCTTATACTTAATCTTTCTGTGCTTGCGCATTTTTTTAATTTTATGTTTCATTTTTCTGTGCTGAGGCATTTTCTTTTTTCCCAATCTTTTATTAGGTAAGTGTTATTAACAAAGCGCATTAATATAATTTGAAGCGCATAATTTTTGTTTATCTTATCTTTTTATTTAGTTTATTTTGAAATATTTATTATTTATTTTCATTTTATTAACATGCTGCATAACCAAAACCAATTCCATTAATTCCCGAACCATTTACATCCCTATAGCTTCCGTAAGTTATGTTTCCTGTATTCCACAAACCCGATAAATAGAGTGCCTCAGCAAAACTCTTCTGAACAACTATTGCACATTTATCCCAACACTCTCCACTAGAACAAGGCAAGTTTGGATAGTAGTTTCCAAGACCCTGGTTTATGCTGCAACAAACATGATCCATTCCATAACAACTTGAATAATTTTGATATGTCTCATCACAATCAAGCCAGGGAGCATCGTTTATTACATCACAAGAACCCATATCAGCATCATAAATCTCCCAGTCCATTTTAGTGCCATCATGACAAAAATAATACTCTTTGCATTTAACAGAAGAAATATACATAGTTATATTGCTATTATCTGGAATCAAATCCCCCTTAAATAGATTAAAATTTAGGCTCCCACTTATACCTTGGTTCTGTTCATATTCCTCTTGTATACTTATCCCACTTGCGACCTCTCCAGTGATAAGGCTTTTATCTGTCGCTAAAAAGAAAATAAGCACTGCCACAACCAAAACCGGCACAATTTGAAGCATTACACTATAGTGATTTTTTTTAGAAGAACTAAACTTTAAACGTTTTTTAGTAATCATTTCTTAACCTACTTTTTATACAATTTGAAGACAAATTACATTTATAAACTTTTTGAGATATCGAGGATACTCTCTCTAATACCTTTCTTCATCAAGCAGAACCAAACATCTTTAATCGCCTATATCCATGCTCCCAAGATACTCCACTTGTTCAACAATCTTTTTTCTTCTTCTATTCTCACTTAAGATAACTATCATCACAATGACCAATACAATGAAGACAGACACAAAATAAAATAAAGGACCTGCAAATAATGACTCAGGTGAACTACTCTCCCTGGTCTCTTGGTTGTTTTGATTGGTCTGGTCTATTATATCATTATTTAGTGTTAAACCAGTAAAAACACCATTGTCCATAATAAGAAAGACAGCAAATAATACTATAATGAGAACTGGAATAAACTTCAAAGAAAAGAATATTTTTCTCGGAACTCTCCTAGAATCAAATCTTTTATAATCAATTTTTCTTGTGAATGCCATCTTTTTCTTATTTATAGAAGAATAAATAGTTTTTAAATTTTGTTAAAAACACTGCTACTTGGTGGTATGTCCGGATTACTCGCTTCCGAGGCTAGGCTAAGAACTTGAGGAGATAAAAAAGCAATTATTCTGCCATTTCTTTCTGTTGCAATATAAAGCCTAGTTTTTCCTTGTTCGTTATGAACTAAACAAATTTTACCTGCTGCTTTTAATGGCTGGTCTAAATAAGGAATCTCGTTGTAATACCAACCAAATGTTGGAATTACCCACCATTCGTCTGAAGTATAGGGGAAATACGGCAAAGGAGTTTCAGTTAACTGAACTATTCTGCCAAGTTCCTTCCATTCAGAATTATTTGTTAAGTCTATAGAATATTCTATAATCCCTCCTTTTTGTTTTCCGTCTTTAATAGGCCCGTAACAATGCCACACATACATCTTCAAAGGATTTGTTGAGTTATCGACTGCAATAGCACAGGGCCAATCTGCATCATAAATTGTGCTAAAATCTATAAATTTTATAAGTTCTATCTGTTTGGGTAAAACTCTGTATATATTTACTCCAAATGGAGCTACAAATCCTGGAGAGGAAACTGGATTAAACCTATATTTTGTTTGATTAAAAATTATAGTCGTATTATGATATCCAAAACCTTCTCCTTCACTTCCAGAACAAAGATCTGTTCCGGTAGTTCCAGGATTTTCAGATAACATTCCGCTCGGTTTCCTTGTATTGCTATCAGTCATGCCTTTAAAACCTCCGCCACCAGTTCTTATATTCTTAAAAAAGAGTAGACCATTGTCTAAAACTTTTGGTCTGCCAGGGGAAATTTTAAATGGTTCTGCATTTTCCCCTATAGTTGAAACAAGGGACAAATTTTCTCTATCTACTAGGAAGATATATGCCCCATAACTCACTCCGAATCCACTCTCCTCATCTTTGAAAAAGAAGTATTTATCGTCTAAAAACAGCATTCTTGGGGAGAGACCTACTCCATTAATTTTTTCATCAATTTTAACTTCTTTTAAAAAGTTTCCGAATAGATCATAAAAATCAATACGCAAAGAACCATAACCACACCATTTTTTGATACAATCTAAAGAAGCACAATCTTCATTTTTTTCACACTCAAAGAAAATAGCCAAGCCACGACAAAAGCCCTTCTCATGCTCCCTGCAGAATCCCACACAATTTTCACTGTCTTCGCACATTTTTTCACATGTTCCGCGCCCAGTGATATTAATTCTGCACTCTTCTCCCGCGCTACAATCAGAAGTAGAAAGACAGGGCATAGGAATGTGTTTTCTAAACTTTTGATACGCCAATTCATTATTATAACTTGTAAACCCTACGGCATCAGCCATTTTCATATTCGTATCATTATCAACACTAAAACAAAAGTCTTCTTGTAATACAAATAGGGATTGTTCATTTTGAGGTAAGGTGTACCTGCATATTTGTGGAACTGTGGGCTGTCTTTCTTTATCACACCAACTTTTAGTACAAT
>CAYPSK010000040.1:0-6464 GCA_964413705.1 Candidatus Woesearchaeota archaeon
CCAATCCAGAAATCAGACATTTTCCACCTGGATTGGAACCAATTTTACTACCTTGAATTTCAATTTCTAAGCTCATTGAATCAGAAGTTCAAGAACATTTATAAGCCTTTCTATCTGTATCTACTAGATAGTTACACAAAATACTAGAAATAGATGAATTATCTCTTTTTCGTTTTTTTATTCAGTTTGCTCTCTAAATAGACTGCGATGAAAGAAGCTATTGCTACGAATATGGCAAAACCGCATAAAACTGAAGGGAATCTCACTCCCAAAGAAGGAAAGATTATGATAAATACTATTGTTGGGACAGTCATGAGCAAAACACCAGAAATATAGGCAAATCCTATATTCCTTTTTATCTTGTTCTTTTCTGTTCTGAGATTCAAAGAGAATAGTAAACAACTTGCAACAATAAAACCAAAATAGTATAGTGTATAAACTAAAAAAAGAAGAGCATTTACTGGAGAGTTTGCTTGGTTAAAAAGATTGTAAACTTCTACAAAGAAAGTTTGGCAGCTTGCACTGGTTATTATAGGAAAACTAATAGCAATTAAAAAGAATATTGCAGGAAGAAGGTAAATAAGAAAGTAGTTTGGTTTTCGATTTGTAAATCTAAGAGTAGTATTTAATCCTATTGCAGGTAATAAGGTATAAGTTATAAAACCTAGTCTTGCCCAGAGAAAAGGATTGCCTGATGTACAGAGCATAAACTCTGTGAATTGATAAAATCCCAGGATATAGATTAGTATAGCAGAAAAATTTCTCAGTGTTGTTTTAGGAAAAGCTAAAAGAAGGATAGTAGCTAAAACAAATTCAGTAATAGCAACAGATAATGAGATGGTTGGTGTGAAGCACATATCCCGCTTAGTTTAGGGTGTTAATAAATGTGATGCTCCTGCCGAAACTAGTATGGTTTTGTGATTTTCAAGGAACCTTTTTTATTTTATATGTATTGTAATGTGTTGTAATATTTATAGTTTTCGCTTTGTCTAGGGTTTTGCTTGTTTCCAAAGGAGATTAAAATAGTTTTCAAAACTTTTGCTAGCTTTATCACTTTCAAGAACAAAACCAACTGCTTGAAAGTCCCAGATGATTATAGCTACTTTGTCCCCATATGCAATTATTGTTGAAGGAAATTCATAATTCTCATTAAGAAACCGAACTTCGGTTAGTTTTTGTTCTTTGAGTGGTCTTTCCCCCTTTAAACTTGAATTATAGACAATTTTGTATTTTATTTTGGTTTTTACTCTTCTTAATTGCCAATTATCAAAATACCACTTAAAGACCTCTTTAAATTTGCCTTCTGCTCCAAATGCAACAAAATCTTTTTTTGTTTTTAAAATATCTTCTAAAATGCTTTTTATTCCTTCTTTTCCAAGAAAAATTCTTGCTTCTTGATTATTGATAGATTTATTTTGTCTTTCAATCAATTTTGGCAAGACCCTTTTTAGTTCTTTTTTGTTTTCTTTAATTTCTTGTTCATTAGCATCTAATATTTGAAGAAGTCTTTCTGGATTTTCGGTTTTGAAATATTTTATATTATTCTTAATCACAAAACTTACAAGACCAAGTTCGATTATCTTGTCAAGAATATCATAAATATAACTTCTATGCAATCCAGTTTTTTTAACTAAATCACTTACTGTTACAGAACCTATTTCCAACAAAGTTAAATAAACTTTCCTTTCATTTTTTGTTAGCTTAAGTTTTTCAAGCTCCTTTATATCTTCCATTGATCAAAGAGTTTTTCCAGACTTTTAAATCTTTCTTTTTGTCGTAAGTAACTATGACTACATTATCTTAAATATAGATTGTTTGTTATTTTATAGAGGTAAAAACAAAATGAAACTAGACCGGATAGTAGGCATATTGGAAAATAAACAAGCCAGAGTACTGCATGATTCTTGGGAAGGAAGTCCTATCGGACTTGCTGGGAGAACAAGGTATCTGCTTGGTGATCAAGAAGTATGTTTGCCACCTTCACAACTCTTTTTTGAGATATTAGATAAAAAGGCGACCAAAGAATTTGGATATCCCCTTTTTGTTAGGGATATAGATCTTACAAAATTAATTTGTCCAAAAGTAACAGATAATGAATATACTGGGATGGTTTTTAACTTGGCTCTTTCATACAGAATAACCCTCTCTGATGCCATTAAACTTTTTAACGATGAAGTTGGAAGAATGCCTCCATTAACTTCTTTAAAAGAAACAAGGGAAAAAGCAGAACAACAAAAAAAGCAGGATCTCTTAAAGAGATTTTGGGAGGAACTGTTTTATTCTAAACTTAAAAATGCTTTTGAGAGTTCTAAATCAGAACTTTCAGATCACGAATCACAATTCTTACTTTCACACGGTTTAGAAATCAATCTTAGTATTCACCCATATCTCTTTGAGCAAATTTACTTGGGGGCTATTAAAGAATTTCATGAGGAAGTACTAGAAAATAGGGAAATAGGGATATTGCAAGGCAAACCCCTGATATTCATCTCAAAATTACAAGGAATGGATGGCAAAAGGGATTGGAGCAATGAAATTACATATGGGGGTATGAAAATAACTGCTATAAATGGGATAAGTTCAAGGATAAAAGATTTTGGATATTTTTTATGTGCTTTTCAAAGAACTGATTTTTCTGATGCTCTTAGTGACTTTAATTGTAATGGATACTGGAATAAACCAAATTCTACAGAAGTAACCTATCAAATTCCCAAAATAAGCGTTTGTAACGCTTAATTTAATGTTTAAAAATTAAGAAAAAATTTGGAATAATAAAGATGCGCACCCTAACAATTCATCCAAATGAAACCTTACCATCAGAAGGTATCTTTCTAGTTAATCCTACCTGGATTCATCTTTCTGAACAAGAAATTCAAGAAAAGCTTGAGAAAGGGGAAAAACTCTTCAAAGTGAAGGTTGAAGAAGTCTAGTAAAAACCTAATTTTTCAGTGGGCAACTATCAAAATCTTCTTTAGAAAGTGCAACATATCTAGAAACTGCTTTCAATAATTCATTGCTTCTTGAAAACGAGCTTTTTCTTTGTTTTAAGTAATAAGTATAAAGAATAACTTCTATTCCCAATTCTTTTAATTTTTCAACTACTGGAACAAAATCACTGTCATTTGCTATCAGTATAATCTTTTTAACCTCTTTATGTTGTAATGGAACTGACATCAAGTCTATAATAGCAAGAGCATCAACTCCTTTTTGACCATAGACAAACTTTCCATCTACTTTTAGTCTTTGACATCTGCCTTCTCTAACTGAAACAATAGAATCTTTTGATAAATTTTCTTTAAAATGTTCATATTTTTTATATCTTTCAGATTCTTCTTTTGTAGGCTTATCGCTTTGAAATGGCGGAGCAGTGTAATAATATATCTTTGTACATTCAAGTTTTTGCTTCTTAGCTAAATTTTTAGAAAAATTTATCAGGTCATATCTTAGATACTTGCCACTGCCAAAATATTTAGTTAATTTTGATAAAAAACCAGCATCAATAAGAACAATTGTCTTTTCCATAATATCAACCTCCTTTAATCTCAAAGAAAGATAAAAAGGAATCATCCGGCAACCTTTCGATCACCGGGGTGTATGTTATTATAATTAATCGGCTTATATTTATAAGCTTTTCGTTTAGAATTTTCCGTCTCTGTAAAATGCCAAAAGAGTGAGATGCTCCTGCCGGGATTCGCACCCGGGTTAGCGGCGCGAGAGGCCACTGTCCTTGGCTGCTAGACTACAGGAGCATAATTAGAGTGAGAAATCCTGATTTATAAATATACTCAAGAGAGCATTACTTTCTCGTACTTTACAAAATACATTAAAGTATTCAAGCCTTGAAGACCTTGTTGCCTTTGTGAACTGGCTCTGGCATGAGAATGCCTACTTCGTCGCCTTTCTTTGCAGTTTTTACTGGTGCCCTGTTTATCTGCATGCTTGTCACCTTTATCTCGAGTTCTTGTGTTCCTGTTTTCACTTTTATCTTGTCGCCTATTTTTAAGGGACTAGATAGTTTTATTGCTGCTGCATTAACTTTTGCAAAAAAGTCAGTTACAACTCCAATTTCTTTTTCTACCATGTTTTTCCAGGTATGCTGGATTTTTAAAGTTTTTGAAGGAGAAGAAAGCCTCTGGCGTGAGTTGAACACACGACCTTTACCTTTTTGTCTAGCCATCGTTGGGAATGGCACTTTATGATAAATCATAAATGTACCAAGGTTTAGCGGGAACAAAAGTGATTTTGTACCTAACGCTCTACCAACTGAGCTACAGAGGCGTTTTTGATAAAAGTAATTTTATCAATATTTCTAATAGGAATAGCCTTTAAAATTTTATGCATTTCACTTCCTGGCACATAAACCTGATGATAAATGTGATCTTTATAGTGCCACGGACAAGAATTATACCTAAATTCTAATTTTTTAAACATTTCTTGACAAAATAGAGCAAGATATTTGCTAGCTGTGGACAAACCAAAACCATTTCCTTTTTTACCCCCATCTGTGTCTAGAAGTCCAGCTAAAAAATATATTTGATATTTCTTGGGCATATTCGGAACTTCAGCAATTCTAGCTTTTCGCCCCACAATGTATCCTTTTCTTTGCAAGAATTCATAAACTTTTTTTGACTCAATTCTGCCATTGTACAGCGGATTTTTCTTACCTTTAATTTGGAGTATATAGGGGGTTAAATTAAATAATTTTTTAAATAAAGGCAAATAAATTTCATTCAAAAATTTTAAGGAATTAGATACAAAATAGATTAGATATCTCGTTTGATATTTTCCATTTGGTCTTATTGTTTTTGCATTTGGCAAAGAACCATCTCCGATAAGTAAACCAAATAAATATGCTAAATCCTCATTCCATCCCGGTATTGTCGGTTTGTAAATCATACCACTATAGCGCTCACATATTTATAAATTTTTCTAATCAGCGAAGGTTTTTTAAACATTATTGGCATGGAATTATAGAGAAATAGCCCCGTAGTATAGCGGTCAAGTATATTGGCCTCTGGTAATCAGAACCGAGGTTCCGATACCTCCTTCGATTAAAGAAAGCCGATGACCACGGTTCGAATCCGTGCGGGGCTATTCTCTTTTCTTTTTTTATATGATAACATTTAAAAACTACTCTCCTTATGAGGATTATGGAAAGAAGTTGTCTTGATGATGTTAAGAAAAAATATGGGCCTTTATGCAAAAAGTATAAGCTGCCAGGCTTTGATGAGTTGAATAAGGAATTTGAGATTGAGAAAATTCAAGAGCATGAAACAGATTATATTCTTAGAGAGATAAGAAAAGCCATCTCTGAAAAAATGAGCGCATTCTTGAGATTTTTTGAGACTGTTCTTAATCCAGTCATGGCTCCTGTCTTTATTATAGCTGCCTTGAAGAATCTGGAGAATGGAGAAAAACAGAAGATAAAAGAAATTTATGAGGCAATGGTCAGTGTTGAGATAGGGACAATTGAGCTTGATGTTGAATATAGTGAGAAGAAAGAAGCTGAATTCATTATAAAAGCATCTAAAAAATGGAAATCTATCAAGCCAGATATCTTAGAGATTATGAAGATAATTGAGAAATCACACTCTATTTCTGAGAAAAAAGGGAATTCTTATCTTGGATGAAAAAGCAAGACTGCCGAAGCACAACCTCTTGCAGAAAATATTTTTTAGATATATTTATTGTATTTTATTGACCTGTTGAGTACTGACTTCTTTTTAGAAATCTAATTAGAAGTCTAGAGACTCATTCTCTTATTGCATCGAGATCTATCTCAATCGATGTAACAGGGGTTTTAATTTTCCAGTTGTTCAGGACTTTTGGATGGACTTCTCCGATTATGCCGATACTATGTCTGTTTAGGATTATTTCAGCTGCTCGTCCTGGAATAAATGACTGGTGTTGTGTTGGCTTTAGAAGATAGAGCTTGCCAAGGCTCTGAAAAACATAATCTAGAACTTGTTTGGCTTCTGTGAAATTTGATTTTGTGTTGCAGAGGGAGATTGCAAGACTGTTTTTTTCTTTTGTTTTATTATCTTTTCTTTCATCTATACCAAAAACTTTTCCAAGCTCGAAGATATTCTGGGGCATTTGTTTTGTTGTGTTCTGGCTTAGGAATTCTAGTGAAGATGGCAAGAGCCAGGATCTTAGGCAGGTTTGGTTCTCAGACATAGGATTTTTTATCATGATTAGAGGTTTTTTCTCTAGATTCATGGCATCAAATAGGTTTTCAGGCTTGGAGAGATTGAAAGTTAGGATTTCTTGAAAACCTAGACCTGATAAAAGATTTGCAATATTCTCTGAAAACGCAGTTTCTTCAAGAATTTTACCTTGTGTTGCAATGTAGGATTCTATTGGTTTAAGATTTTTAAAACCATATGCTATTGCAATATCTTCGATGATATCAACCTTATGTAAAACATCATTTCTGTAGAAAGGAATTTCAACTGTAAACTCAT
>CAYPSK010000041.1:0-6195 GCA_964413705.1 Candidatus Woesearchaeota archaeon
TCTATACTAAAATCAAATGGGGGCAGTTTAAGACGGAATGTTTATATTCTTAGTTTTTTTAACTAATAAATGAAGGAAATAAAATGGATATTGAAAATATAAAACTAAATGTTGAAGATGCTTTTTTAAATAATTTTTATGTTATCCCTGATTATCAAAGGGAATATGTCTGGACTGAAAAAAATGTTAATCAATTATTTGAGGATATATACGATGAGTTCCAAAATAAACCAGACTCGGAATATTTCATAGGGAGTATTGTAGTTTGCAAAATAGATGATAAAAGATTTGAAGTGATTGATGGTCAACAAAGATTAACTACCTTATTTTTGTGTTTATGTGCATTTAAAAAATTATTAAAAAATAATAAAGATTATTTAGATAATATAAAACCTAAATTGTTTGCTAAAAAATTAAATTCTAAGGGGAAATTATTGCCATCATACAAACTTATTCTACAATATGAGGGTAGTTCTGATATAATCCAGAAGATTTCTGAAGAAAATGAATTTCAAAAAGAGGATCTAAAAGGATCATCTAAAAATATTTTAGATGTTTATAGTTATTTAATAAACTATCTTGGTAATAATTTTAAAGGGGAAGAAGAACTAACAAGATTTTTAGGTTATTTAAACAATAAAGTTAATTTTATTCAAATAGAAACACCATCCATTAGTGATGCACTTAAAATATTTGAAACTATTAATGCAAGAGGAGTTGGTTTAAATCCCATGGATCTATTGAAAAATTTAATATTTAGACAAGTAGATAAAAAAGAATTTGACTTGTTGAAAATGGAGTGGAGAAAAATAATGAATTCTTTGGAAAAAAATAAAGAGAAACCACTTAGATTTCTAAGATATTTTATAATGGCTAATTATAAAGTAAAAAATTCTAAAGGTGAGGCAATAGTAAGAGAAGATGAAATATATAATTGGATTACTCAAGATATAAATGTTCAACAATGTAATTATAAAGAAAGACCATTTGAATTTGTAAAAAAAATTCAAGAAAATGTAAATCTTTATGTTAAATTTGCTCAAGGTTTGGATAAAGATGGTCAAAGACATGTTTATTTAGATAATATCAAAAAGTTAAGTGGCAGTTTCAGCCAGCACTTAGTTCTTTTTTTAGCCGCAAAGAATTTTAAGAAAGAATTATTTGATCAATTGGCAAAACAAATAGAGGTTTTAATCTTTCATTATATAATTACAAGAACACAAACTAAAGAGTTGGAGAGGAAACTATCTGGTTGGGCTAAACAATTATTAAAGATCTCAGAATTGGATAAAGAAGAACAGAAGAACGGTTTAAATGATTTCATAGAAAAGATAATAAAAGTAGAGATAAAATCAAAAGAAAATGAATTTAAAGCTTCTTTTATGAACTTTAATTATAATAATTTACAACAGTATCGTTTGAGATATATCTTAGGAAAAATTGCCCAATATATAGAACAAGAAAGATTAGGGCAAAAGGATCCAGAGCTACTTGATGAATACACCAAAACAAAAATAGAAATCGAACATATCCTTCCAGATAATCCAGTAAATGATTTGAAAATGGCTTTTGAAGAAACTAAAGGGGAAGGGGATTATGAAGAATATAAAATAAAATTAGGAAATCTTACTTTATTGGAAAAACCAATTAATGTTGTTGCTGGAAGAGAGTTCTTTAAAAATAAAAAACCCCTCTATGAAAAGTCAAAATTTCTTTTAACAAGATCTTTGACAAGACTAGAACATGTAGGGAAAGATAGTTCAATAAACAGAATTAATGGACAATTAAGATCTTTTGAAAAATGGGATAAAGCTAGCATCAACGAACGGCAAAAAATGTTATTTGAATTGGCGAAAAAAATATGGGCTATAGAAATTTTAGATTAAAATGAAACCACTAATAACAAAATCCAAATACATTAACGGAGTTCAATGCCCAGCATATCTCTGGATTCAAATCAACAACCCTTCTAAAATTCCTGAGTTAAATGACGAGGCAAAGCACAGAATGGATACTGGAATTCTAGTCGGTAAATTTGCAACAAAGCTCTATCCCCAAGGAATCAATGTGCCAGAAAACTATAAAGAAAACATCTCAGAAACACAAGTCCTACTAAAGAAAAGAAAACCATTATTCGAACCAGGCTTTCAGTTTGAAACACTAGAAGGACAGACATACGCAAGAATAGACATCCTCATCCCAGTAGGAAAAGACCAGTGGGACATCATAGAAGTAAAATCCGGAACAAAAATCAAACCAATAAACTTACACGACGTCTCTTTCCAGAAGTATGTATGCGAAAAGGTAGGATTAAAAATAAGAAAGTGCTTTCTTTGTCACATAAATAACGAATTCTTGAAGGATGGGAAAATAAAACCAAAGGATTTCTTTACGATAGAAAATGTTGACGAGCAGGTGGAAGAACTATATCCTGAAGTAGAAGTCAAAATAAAATCTCTTTTTGAGGTAATAAAACTGAGGAAATGTCCACAGGTAACTAAAGAAGATATCTTGGTTACAGAATACGCAAATATTTCAATAGATGAGTTCTACGATTCTCTGCCCGAAGAAAATGTCTTCCAGATGTATAGGATAAGAAAGAAGAAAGCTTTAGAACTATACGAGCAAGGAATAAAAACAATCAAAGAGATTCCAACAGACTTCAAACTAAATGGCAAACAACAAATCCAGAAGAACTGCACGGATTGCGGAGAACCACACATAGACAAAAAGGAAATAAAGGAATTCTTGGACAAGTTAAAATACCCTCTTTATTATTTAGATTTTGAAACATTCTCTACAGCAATCCCTATCTTTGATCATACAAAACCATATCAACAAGTCCCTTTTCAATATTCTCTTCACATAGTCAAAAAGAAAGGCGAAAAACCAGAACATATCTCTTATTTGGCAGACGGAACGAAAGACCCACGGAAAGAATTTTTAAAATCACTGAAGGATAACCTAGGAGATAAAGGGAGCATAATCGTTTATTACCAATCATTTGAAGTGGGTAGGATAGAGGAATGTGTAGAAGCATGCCCCAAATTCAGTATCTGGAGCGAAGGCATATTGGACAGAATAATGGACCTTCATCATCCCTTCGGAAGTTTTCATTTCTACCACCCAAAACAGAAAGGAAGTGCATCAATAAAGAAAGTCCTTCCAGTATTCAGCGAAGATGTGAAGTATGATGATTTAGTTATAACAAACGGTGCGGACGCTTCGCTTTCTTACTACAAGAGCCATTTTGAAGAGGTTCCCATTGAAGAGAAGGTGAAAATTCGAGAGGCCTTGGAGAGGTACTGCGAGTTAGATACTTGGGCAGAGATTGTTTTGGTAGAGAAGTTAGGGGAAATGGTTAGTTAAGGATTGTGAGTGGTGTGAAAAAGTTTGAGATTATTTTTAAAGTTCGCGAAACTCTGCTTTCATCAGATAAGTTTTAAATAGCTCGTTTGGTTTGAATTATTATAAAATGGCTATATCATATAATTTGGAAGTTATTGTTGCAATCATCGGTGTTATTGGAACCTGGATAGGAGTTTATTTTGGATATAGGGCCATAAAAAAACAAAATGAGAAAACTCTTAACAATATAACAACACTAATTTCTAATAACAAAACCAATACGCAAGTTGGAAGGGGGAATAGAAATGTCCAATAAATCAAATAAACAAGTAGGAGATAATAATACCAATATACAAATTGAATCTTTCCAAGAAGACTTAGGAATTATCGAGGAAATATATAGAAGTGTTTTAGAGAACACTAAAAATAGTTTGAATCTAGACAAAGATACTGATTTTTTGGAGATTAATAAAAAAATAGAATTTAATATCTCTGATCCAGATGAACAAAAGAGAGTAAAGAAACTTTTTGAAGACATTTATGACAAAATAAACATCATTGAAAAAACATTCTCTGGTTTGGATCCAAGTCAGCAGAGAACAATAACGATTGATATCGGTGAACAGTATCACAAGTTCATTAAGAAAAATAACTCAAATATGATGGAAACCTTAGAAAATTTATTTGAACATTACACACCTAAAACTAAATCCAAAAATCCCGAATACAATCTTCTAGCTAGGTCTTTTGTTTTATTCTTTTTTGATGATTGTACAATTGGGAGGAAGAGCTAAATGTTAATTCCTACAAAACATCAAAAACTTAGTGAGAATATAATAACTATAGGCTCGGAGTTGTTAAAAGAGATTAAGAAGGGGGATAAATTTGTCGAAGACTTATTTAATGATTTTAAAGATAAATATGAGAATATTCACCTAGATAACTTTTTCTTAACATTGATCTTTTTATGGTTAGTTGATGCAATAAATATGGAGGAATATCTTCTAAGATACAAAAAATGATATTCTTAAAGGAAATTTATTCTGAACCCGAAGACCTTTTTGATAGGGTGAAATTCAAAAGAGGTATAAACATAATCTATGGACAACAGGTTAAGGAGGGGAATGAAAAACCCTCTTTAAATAGCATTGGAAAATCTACTTTGATAAGTTTGATTGATTTTTGTCTGCTTTCTAAATTTGATAAAAAACATAAGTTATACAAGGCAAAAGATTTTTTGGACCATTATAAGATCGTACTTGAATTAGAAATTAAAGGAGAAGACTATACTATAAAAAGAAGCACAGAATCTGAAAAGAAAATTTCCTTCTTTAAAACTGGAGAGAAAGAGAAAGAAATGCAGATTGATGATGTTAAGAGAATTCTCTTTAAAAAAATATTTTATTCTAAGGATTACAAAGGTATTTCTGAAGATAAGTGGTTTAGAACAGTAATTTCATTAATGATTCGTAATGAAAAAAGAGGATTTGATAATCCCATTGAATATATTCCAGAGGTAAGAAGAAAAGAATCAACTATTTATCATTTAATGTTGATGGATATTGATAATACTCTAGCTGTAAAAAATTATAATTTTATCCAAGAATTAGAGAAAAAGAAAAAGGAACTGGATGGAATCCAAAATGTAATAGAAAATCAATATGGTAAAATGGAATCAATTAATAATCAACTAGATGTATTAGAAAAAGAAATAAAGGTTGCAGAAGAGGCACATGACAAGTTTAGATTAAATGATAGCTACAAAAAAGAAGAAGAACGTGCAAATGAATTAACAAGACAAATTAAACAAGTAATCTTACAAAATAACTCTCTTAAGGGCCTATTAGAAAATTACAAAGATAGCTATAGATTAGAAGTAGATGTAGACCCAAAGAAAATTACTTCGATCTATGAAGACATAAATAAAGGACTTGGAATTGCGTTAAAGAAAACCTTAGATCAAGCTATAGAATTCAAGAACAAATTAATCGAGTCAAGGAAGAATTTTATTAAAACAAAAATAGAAGAAATAGAGGCCACCCTTTCACAAAACGCAGAAAAAATAAAGGATTTAGATTTAGAAAGATCTAAGATATTTGGATTTTTAAAGAATAAGGAAGCGATTAAGGATTTAACAGGATTATTCGATTTGATCTCTGAAAAAAGACAGAGATACGATGATCTAAAAGGAAAATTCTCTTTAATAGAGGATATGAATGAATCTTATTTAAACAAAAAAACACAATATTCAAAATTACAAGAAGATATTAATGAATTCTTAAAAAATATCAAGACCAAAATTAGTTCTTTAAGAGAGATTTACAATGAAATTTATAGTAGCCTCTATACCTCAAACGACAAGGGAGGATTCTTTGACATTATGTTTGACAAAAATAAAAAGGCTAAAATATTTATAATTGCAAGTTCTCAAGATGCAGACGGTTTTGGTAAAAATAGGGGGTGTATTTTAGTCTATGATCTTATGTTGTTATTTAATGCAGCGATAAACAATCTTCCCCATCCCAGATTTTGGATTCATGACGGAGTATTTAATGGGATGTATAAGAATCAATTTGTATCTACGATGAACCTGTTAAATCAAAAATCTGCTGAACTAGAATTTCAATATATTATAAGTCTTAATGAGGATGAAGAGGTAGTAGCGGATAAGAAATTTGGAAAGTTAGACTTTAATATAAAAGATCATGTCATAGCCAAATATACAAATAAGTCTGAAGGCAAAATATTTAAGCGGGAATTTTAAAGTTATTTCTATCTAGTTTAGCAAGGAGAGATACAAATCATCAAAAGATTCTTTAATTACCCCCCTTGGAGAAACAATATGAA
>CAYPSK010000042.1:0-5836 GCA_964413705.1 Candidatus Woesearchaeota archaeon
TGTTCAGAAGAACTTATCTGTGTTACCGAGAGCGCCTTATTTCTGGATAACACAAGTTTTTTATATCACCATAATATATATAAATAATACTAATATTTATACAAAAAAATGATAAAATTATCTTCACTTGAAAGAGGAATTATTTCAGGAGCAGAGGGATTAGCAGGAGCAGCTTTGGTTCTTTTACTTTCATGTTCACCCTCTTCATCACCTTCATCTCCATCATCACAACCTCAGAAAAATACCTATTATTCAAATCAACCTCAATCTCAGCCTCGTCAAACACAGACTCCAGTAAGAAGCAGCACTTACGAGCATCCAAATTTTGCTTATGTTGCAGCAAATCCAGATAACTTTTCAGGTCATAATATAGAATTGACAGGTTACTGGGTTGAGACTAGTAGCGGCGCTCTTCGCCTTGGCTATGGCATTGGGTCAAAAAGAGTTCGTACAGATATGCGTACCAACGAGTCCCCATTAGCCAACAAATATAATGATATTATCTGTAGTCCGTCACTATCCTCTATGGATCCAAATAGCGGGAAATATACCACAACACTAAGAGGGACGATTCAAAACGGAAGACTTAGAGTTCACAGCGGGCATATTACTGGTCCAGATGGAACAGTATATAAGTTTTGAAGAATTTTTCTCCTCAGAGCATTTAAAGAACATATATCCTTAACAAGCAAAAAGTATATAAACCACTTTCATTTAAATTTTCTATGCTGGAAAACATATTGTTTTCTGCACGCCGAAAATTATTTAATTTTCGTGCGTATTAAATGTAACTAATAAAAAAGGTAAAAAATGTTGAAGATTATGAATGTAAGCGACATTGTGGGAATGAAAATTTTCACAGATTCTGGAGATTTCTTAGGTGTTATTGAAGAAGCAAACCTTATCGATAACAAACTAGACAGCTGGCGAGTGAGAATTGGCAGAGACTCTACACTTGCTCCATTTTTAAGCGGAGCACGTGGTTTGATTATACCTCACCAATACATTAAGGCATTCGGAGAGGTCATAATTGTAAGTAAGGCTGCTGTTCCAGTAAAAGAAGAAGCTTCAGAAGAGATCATAGGGTAAACAACCCTTGATTAGGTAAAATCTTGAAAAAACAATGGTAGACGCAGTTCAATATTCGGTATTTACGAATCCATTCGTGCTCTATATAGTAATGCCCTTTTTGTTAGTCTTCGTCTTGATATTTTCTGTTCTTGAAAAGGCAAGTATACTTGGAGAAGGAAAAAGACCAGCAAATGCGATTGTTGCCGCAGTCATCTCTTTTATTTTTGTTGGTGTTCCGAGCATAGTGGGAATAGCAATAAAAATGATTCCATGGGTCAGCTTAATACTAGTCACAATTCTATGCGCTTTAATGGTCTTCGGATTTATGGGAATGGAAATTCCTAAAGGCAAGGGTTTTAAAATCACATTTGGAATTCTCTTTGGTCTTGCTTTGCTTGCAGTAGTTCTCTGGGCAGCAGGTGTATTTTCTTTGATTCATTTTACATCGACTTTTATCCAGTATCTTGTTCTAGTTCTAGTGTTTGGCGGAGCTTTAGCTTTGATTGTTGCAACAGCCCCATCAAAATCCAGCAGTTCAAGTTCTTCTTAAGTTCATTTTGATTGCCAAGAAAAAATTTAATATTTTAGATTATCGAAAGATATAAAAAGGTTCTTAGCTATATTTTTTTGAAAAGAGTGTACAAAAAATGGCAGATCCTTTTTTAGGTGTTAACGGATTTTATTCGATTATAAACTCCTGGCAAGAATTCGGAGTTTTTACAGTCTTGCTTCCATTAATTCTAGTTTTTTCAATTGTCTTCGCAATTCTTGAGAAAATCAATGTCTTGCATAATCGCGGAGTTCATCTTGTTATAGCATTAGCAGTTGGATTTTTCACAATCGCAAACCCCTATGTATCTGCTTTCTTCATGCCCTTATTTTCAAATCTAGCAATTGGTGTTGCAATACTGGTTGTCTTAGTTGTTCTGATAGGACTTGCAATCAAGCCAGAGGATAAATCTTTTCCATACATATTTGGCATTGTCGGAGGCGCATTATTCATTGTTATTCTTGCGAGAACTGGCATGTTGAAAGTTATATTTGGAGAGAATATGGACTTATGGCTTATGCAGAACTCAGCGTGGGTTGTTTTGCTTATAATTGTGGCGCTTGCCGGTGTCGGCGTGATACTCGGGGCTAGAAAAGAATCAAAATTAGAATTAAAGAATCTTGGTGGCTTATAAATAAAAAATGGCTGTTGCGCTTGATTTATCTGGACTTGGAACATTCATGCCAGTTTTTGCTTTCTTATTAATTTTTGTTGTGGTTTATGCTCTGCTATCAAAGACAAAACTTCTCGGAGAGCATAAATTTGTTCATATATTTGTAAGTTTTTGCATAGGCATTATATTCATAATATCTGCAAATGCAATCGAGTATGTCAAAGTCACCACTCCTTTTTTTGTTGCATTTATAATCAGTTTGTTATTTATCATGCTTATTGTCGGCCTGTTTAAAGGTGGAAAAATGGAAGAATTCTTTGAAGGAAATGGTTTTGGCTGGTTCTTGATTATTGTATTAATAGTTATATTTGTCTTTTCAGCGCTATTTATCTTCGCGCCTTTAATAAATCAGTATATGGCAGGTCCGAAAAAGTTCTTGTTGCAACCGCAGATTCTTGGAGTTATTATCCTTGTAGCTCTGACAGTTTTTGCATCCTGGCTTCTATCTAGGAAATAGGTATGATTGAAATTTTTTAGTAAATATATTTAGATAAATTTAGAACCATTACAACATTCTTCTTCCAAACTTCTTGGCAAGTTTCTGAAGAGTTTTTTGGTCCATTTTGCCCTTACTTGGATCAATGCCTGCCATTGAGCCAGTGGTGAATTCTTTTATCATCTTATACTGCTTGATAAGCTCTCGAATTTCATTTGTCGGAACATTCGAACCTTTTGAGATTCTTGCGATTCTTGAGCTGTCCATTAAATCAGGGTCCTCTCTCTCTGCTTTGGTCATGGAGTCTATCGCGAATCTCCATCTTTTCATCTTCTCTTCTTGGACATTGAACATGTCAGGCAATTTCTTTCCAATACTCGGGCCAAGATTTCCAAGTCCAGGAATAAGTTCTGCAACTTTATCCAGTGGCCCCATTTTTTGCATATTTTTTATCTGGTCACAGAAATCAACAAGTGTAAACTTGCCTTCTTTTAATCTTGACTGAAATTTTTCTTGTTCTTTTTCATCAATCAGTGTTTTTGTCTTTTCCAACAAGGTTTTCAAATCCCCCATTCCTAGTAATCTCGAAACAAAACCACTTGGATCAAATGTCTCAATATCTTGTAATTTTTCCCCTGTTCCAATGAAAATGACTTTTGCATTTGTTTCAGCGCAGGAAACTAAGGCTCCCCCGCCTTTTGCTGTCCCGTCTATTCTTGTTATAATGACTCCTGAAACTTTACAAGCTTTAGAAAATCCTTGTGCTTGTTCCTTAGCTGATTTTCCTATATCTGCTGGAACAACTAAAAAAACTTCATTTTGTTTGATTTCTTTGTTCAGGATTTCAATTTCCTCAAGCAAGTCTTTTGATAGAACATCTCTTCCAGCAGTATCAATAATACAGAGATCAAATTTCTTGATTTTTTCTTTATATTTTTCATAGATTGCAAGAACATTTTTTTCATCTTTATCAATAAAACAAGTGACTTGTGCTTTTTTTGCCATCTGTTCGAGCTGCTCAGGGGCCGCAGGCCTATGCACATCTAATCCCAGTAAACAAACTTTGAATCCTCTCTTTGCATAATAAAATGCAAGCTTAGAAGCAGTAGTTGTCTTGCCTGAGCCATATAATCCTAACAACATTATCTTGAATGGCTTTGCTTTTTTATCAATCTTGATTTCTTTTTCTTCCTCTCCAAGAATTTTTGTTAATTCATCGTGGATGAACTTGATTAATTGCTCTCTTTTATCAAGTCCTTTGACATCTTTAGAAGCTTGTTTTTTTATTTTTTCAATTAGCTCGTTTGTAATCTTCATATCAACATCAGCTTCAAGCAAGCTTCTTTTTAATTCAGAGCATATTGTATCAATTGTTTTTTGATCTATAAATATAGCTCCAGCTATCTTAGATATCGCGTTCTTTAGGCTTGTTCCTAGTTTATCTAGCATAAAAACCCCAATCAATTAGGTTTTATAAAGTTTAAGGAAGAGAATTATCTGTTTCAAAAACAGAGGAAGAATCTACTACAACTTCAACAGTATAACCTGCTCTTCTTCTAACCCCAAAATATACTTGCGTATCCCCTTTATTAGCATATAAGTGCCCTAATTTGAGGGCATAAGGAATACTGGCTTTAGTACTGTCAGCAGATAAAAAGAAAGATAGGTTCTCTCCTTTGACTGAATTAAAAAAGAACCCATACCCTAATGTTTCAAAACCATGCCCAAGAGAGACTATGTGCCCAGGCCCTCTATAGTTTTTAATTAATTTACTCATCGGGCTTTCTTCAATATGGGGGGGATTGCAGCCCATCAAGGTTATAAGCACCAAAGTTAAAAGTGATTTTCTCATAAATTCTCAAAAGATATAATCTATTTAAAAATTATTGTGCTCAAGAGAACAAATTATCCAAAATAATTAACCATATGCCATTGAACCATCAGGAAGTGCAATTTCAAATGTAGAATATTTTGGATTAACACTTATGGGGGTTCGACTCGCGGTCTGTTGGATAACTCTTCTTACCCTAGAACTATCTCCAAACCGCCTTCTAGTATCAACGGAACTTACAACACGAGAAAGGCCTGTTTCATCAAGCTGGGCATTACTCATTTCAAGAACTTCACGATAAAATCTGGGCCTATCTTGAGAAGGGATTCTATTTTTCTCAGCATACTTTATTAGAATAGGCATTTCATCAAATCCAGTTTTTCCTGCATTCACTGCCCAATTTATTCTATTAATACATTGGTCTGAAGCAGTTTCAACCATATGCTGACTAAATCCAGATTCTCGTTTGAACATGTTTCTATAAAAAACATGGGGTTTTTAAGGATTATTGTAATAATATTGTAGTAATTCATCCAAAAATCTTGTCAACTATCTTTTTCTTGTCAAAAACTTCTATGTCTTTGTACTCCTGGC
Source organism: Candidatus Woesearchaeota archaeon (assembly GCA_964413705.1). GTDB lineage: Archaea > Nanobdellota > Nanobdellia > Pacearchaeales > UBA284 > JAPLYB01. Next base: position 5,156 of record CAYPSK010000042.1, read on the forward strand.
CCACCCCTAAAAATAGAATGGGCTTGCCTGTAACATGCGAAACTGACAAGCATGTTCCTCCTCGCTCATCAACATCAGCCTTACTTAAGATTATAGCATCAATACCAACAGCATCATTGAAAGCTCTTGCCTGTTCAATTGCATCATTTCCTGTTATGCTCTCCGCAACAAAGACTTTCAAGTCAGGTTTGGAGACTCTGACAATTTTATCCATCTCTCTTAAAAGGTCAGACTTGGTGTGCATTCTGCCAGCAGTATCAGCTAGGACAATATCAATTCCCTTGGCTTTTGCATGTTTTATTGCATCAAAAATAACAGATGCAGGGTCTGCCCCATAAGTTGATTTAATAACTGGAATTTTTAATTTATCAGCATGTTTCTCAAGTTGTTCTATACTTGCTGCTCTGAAAGTATCTGCAGCAGCCAATACTATTGAAAAATGTTTTTTCAGCATAAATGCTATTTTAGATATGCTCGTGGTTTTTCCTGAGCCATTTATTCCAAAGAATACAATGACAAATGGCTTTTTTTCTTTCAAAGCCTCTTTGATCTTCTCTTCAAGATTAAATGGGTCAATCATCAACTCAAGTATTGATTTTTTCAAAGCCTCTTTGATCTTCTCTTCGATTTCTTTTTTCTTAATATCTTTTCCAAGAAGCTCTTTCTTGAGCTTTATCTTCA
>CAYPSK010000043.1:0-5738 GCA_964413705.1 Candidatus Woesearchaeota archaeon
CGGCTGGCGCATACCATCTTTCTGGCATATTTCTGGGATTTTTTATAAATAAACTGCGGAGGTCAAAAAAGAATTTGGATTTGAAGCATAAATTTCAGATAAATGATTTATAAATCCCACAACTAAAAAAAAGTCTAGAGTTTTCTCTAGGGAAAGTTTAGTTGGGCGTTATTTAAACTTGAAACAAATTGTCATTTGAAGCGACATTTGGTTTGGTACTAAAACTAGTACTAATTTTAGTACTAAAAATGATACTAGAGACTAAGTTGGGGGGTACTTAAATCAGAATGTTGTCTTTATAAAGATTCGGAAGAAAAAAACATGTGTTTTTGCACATGTTTTTACATATGGAATTTTCTTCTGAGTTTAATTAAACTTGAAGGAGGTTTAATTCAAATGAATAAAAACAACTCATCTGAGATTATTGTTGAAAAAATCGATTTAGATGAAACTTTGAAAAAACTTGGTGGAATACTAAATTGCTTAGAAAATCCAAATTTCTCCCTAAAATACAATGAAAATCGATCCATACAATAATAAAAAAGGATATCTGGACTGGAAAGAAAGAACAAAAAATGGAATTCCAGAAATAAGCAAATATAACTCTGATATTATTTTATCCTATCTTCATGACATGGAGCTAGGAATTAATGTAGGCAAGGGTTCCAAAAAGGGCGCTAGAAGCTTTATTAGATTAAAGAGTGCTAAATATAAGCTTATTTTCATTTTCAAGAAAATCCAAGAACTTTATGACATTGAGAATATAATAAATGTAGAAGAAGAAAAACTGCATTCATTCTTTTTGGCCATGGAAAATGGTACAATAATGAAGAGTACTGGTGAAAAATACAAGTCAGTTGTAGATTATGTTAAAACTTTCAAGGCATTTTGGCATTGGTATCAAAAAATCAATAGAAAAAAGGGTAAAGACATTTTGGATATAACAACAGATTTAAATGCAAAACAAGAAAAGCCTGATTGGGTTTATCTCACAGAGCAAGAAGTCAAGAAGTTATGTAATAATGCCAAGTATGAATATAGGGTGCTGATTATGTTTTTATTTGATTCTGGCATAAGATCGCCAACTGAACTAATGAACATCAGGGTTTCAGATTTCTTTAATGACTTTAAAGAATTGAACATTAGAGAAGAAATAAGCAAGACTTTTGGAAGAAGAATTAAATTAATGCTTTGCTCAGACTTGCTTAAAGAATACATAAAAACCAAAAATCTTAAGTCAGAGGATTATCTTTTTCCAATTTGCCCGCCTGTTGTGAATCGTTATCTCAAGAGATTATCCCAAAAGATTTTTGGAGATGAAAAAAGCCCAGCAGGTCAGAGATATTCTGAATTAACAATGTATGATTTTAGGCATTGTTCTTGCTGTTATTGGTTGCCTAGATACAAATCAGAATCTGCATTAAAATATCGATTTGGTTGGAAAAAATCAGATAAAATTCATTATTACAGCGAACTTCTTGGAATGAAAGACACAATTCAAGAAGATGACATGTTGGTGGATATAACTAAAACAGAAATAGAAAAAGAACTAGAAAGAACAAGAAATGAGAATAGTATTTTACAAGAAAAAATGCAATTAATGGAAGAACAAATAAAACGAATTAATGAGGTTACTGCTAAGATATATGGAAAAATGCGAAAAACGGAGGTGATTGATTTGTGACAATATCTAAAAAAACAAGCACAAAAGAAGCCGAAAAGTCATGTTTAACAAAATTAAATAATTTAAATCGTAAAGCAAGGTTTCAAAAAGCCTTTAGGCAGAAACCTTGCGTTAGATAAAAATGTTCAAAGAAACAGAAAAAAGAGTTTATCGAATAATGGACATTCATCCAGATAAAGAATCTGAATTAGAAGATCAAGGTTATCAAAAAGTCTTAGTCAGAGACTTGAAAGGACAACAAAATCTTTATTTATTCAAACCATTTTTTCATGAATCACCAAGACATGCAATAACTGTTTTTGAAATTGCAGAATACATAAAACAATATCCTAATGTAAAAGTAAAGCAATATCTTTCAAGAAGTCCAGATATTGTCTTTGAATTTAATAAGAAAAAATATGCAATTGAAGTTGAAACCGGCACAATTCTAAAAAGAAACAAAGACCAAATTTATGGAAAGATAGCAAATTTAAAATATTATTATAATCGAAAGTGGTTTTTTGTTGTAACAGATAGAAATTTAGTAAAAACTTATAGAAGATTTGGAAAAACCTATTCAAAAAGGAATGTTTTAGGAAAAATTGATAAGATTATAATTTACACAGCTTGGCTTTAGATGAAGAAAATCTGGCAGTAAGATGTTAAATCTATTTCTTATGGGTTATTAATGATAAAAATGCAAGAAAGACACCAAAATTGTCAGTAATGTATATACTATCTTATATGATATAACAAGATAGTAAATTATGAAAAGAATAATGTTTTTTCAAATTTAGGTTCTGTGAGGAGTGCTTGCTTCTTCTTTTTCTAAAAGTTTCTTAAATTCTTTGTTAAAAATTAATCCAAAAAACCATTTATACACCGAATTTAAACCCGATGTCTTTTCTAAAAAATTTATCCAATTTTTATGTTCTTCGGTTTCTTTTCCTTTGATTGATTCTTCAAAAATTTCTTTATACTTAAGATAATACTCTTTATTATTCTCCGAAAGAACCTGTAAGAAGATAAGGATTAAAGACGCCCCCATAATATAATAATTCTGTATTTTTATTGAAATGAATATAAAAAGTATCGATAAGACTATGATTGCCCATTTGAAAATAGATTTTAAACTATAAGTTAATTCTAACCCTTTCCAGTTTAAAAATAAGTCTCTAAGTTTTTCTTCATTCATTTTTCCAATATTTTTTTTAGTAAAGTTATAATTATTATAAGAATAAACAATACTCCTAAAAGAGTTCCCAAACTTCCTAAAATAGGACTACTAAATGCCTTGATAATCGCAGAGAATACCCCTTGTGTAGCAAAGATTATTAAAACTATAAAAAACACAATTATACCAATAATCGTTTTTACTTCACTTCTTCCTTTTTTGTTTAACATTTTAATCATTTAATCCGAATTTATTAAGACTTCTCTCTTTTTAATTTTTTCTTTATATTCCTTCAATTTTCACTACCACTCTAAATCGTAGACATCTGCCCGTAAGGCTCAGGAATTCTAATTCCAGAAGGATTAGATCTATCATTACATCGGTTCATGTGTTTAACTGATTCTTCTATTCCTTGTGGACTAAGCTCAAACATTGGAATAACCTTACCGATTTGACCAATTGTCCCGGTCTTATACCAGCTTTCTTTTCTTCTTGGATTTAACCAAACTGATTTTGGAAATTTAAATCGAATGTTCTTAAAAGCATAATCAACAGCACTGTATCTTGGATAGGGATCATAATATCCTTTTCCCGCCTTATCTTCTTGAAAAGACCAACTATTCAATTCATTATCACTCATTGCAGCATCACCAACAAAAAAAACCCTGTGATCTGGACTAAATCTTAAAACCTCTCTAAGATGGGTCCAGTCGTATTGGTCTCGTACCTCTGTATTATAAACTGCAGTGAGAAAAGAATTGTGAAAATAATAAACTTTTAAATCATGGTTAAATCTCGTTTTCATTCTTTTAAAAAGATCTTGAACCATTCGAGTGTGGGGGTCCATTGAGTGTCCGCCATTATCTATAAGCAATACAACTTTTACCCTTTCGTCCCGAACTGTTCGCATTTTTGGAAGTATTAGTCCGCCTCTTTTAACTCCCTCTCGAATAGTCTCTTCCAAATCAAATTCTTCATGTTCATCAACATCTCTGGCTCCTTTTAATGCGGCCAAAGCAGCATCCACATTATTTTGATTTAAAATTTCGTTTCTGTCCACTGGATAAAAAGAAGGATCTCCCAAAACTGCCCTAGCCAATCTTGATTGTCCAGTTCCCCCAATTCTTATTCCACCCAGTGCTCTTCCAGAGTTTCCAAATGGAGAAACACCATATCGCCCAGCATATAATGGCCCACCCCGATGTTCTTCTCTCTCCCATTTTGCAATTTCTCTTAATTGTTGCATCAATTTGTCCCCGTCTACTTTTGAATAATCCGACATCATCTTATCAAATAAATTTGTTCTTCCACCAACATCGGGCATTTTTGGAATTTCATGAGAAACTTCTCTTCCATCAAGTATTGCTTCTAATTGTGTGCTACTTCTAAAAGAATGTTCTAAAAAAAGATCAATAAATGGTTTTTGCTCAAAAACATCATCTTCTGCAAAATCATCATCGCCAGCATAAACTCTTCTTAGAAAATCTTCTCTCAATCTTCTGTATCCCTCAGACTTCATAACCGCTTCATCTAGAGAAGCGTCATCTTTGATTTCAACTCCTAAAAAATATTCAAAAAAAGCTTTTGTGTAAGGTCCTTTCTGCCTTCTGTCTTTAACAATAACTCTTTCTCCAACAGCATAAAGATCTCCTAAATTAGAAATTAAACCAGCTTGCATTGCTTCCAAAAAGTCAAAAATTGTTCTTGCATCTGCTTGAAATCCATGTTTTTTTAGGGTATGAGGAAAGCTAAACATTTTTTAAAAATAATTAGTAATCTCTAGATCTTTCTGATTCCTTGTCTCTTTTCTTTTTTTCTGTTAAAGTTCCTTCAACTCCCTTTTCTCTTATATCCCTGACTTTCCTGATATCATTTTGCGTTTTAAGTAAGGCTTAATGCCCCGGCAGTTTATCCAAGTCTTTTGAAACACTTTGGTCTACTAGATAACCAATCCAATCTAGAAGTTCTCTAGTTGAGGGTGATCTTTCAAATCCCAATTGTCTCAACTGATAAAACACCCCAACTGCGCCATTAACTAATCCTTGAGTTGCATCAGGATAATGCATCTTAACAATTCTGACCATTGTTTCTGGAGTTGGGAATTGAATAAAATGATAAACGCATCTTCCCAAAAAAGCGTCAGGTAATGCCTGCTCTCTATTACTTGTTATTACAACAGTAGGCATATCTTTTCTCGTTGTTTTAATAGACCTTCCAGTTTCTGGGACAAGAATTTCGTACTGACTCAAACAGAAAAGTAAATCATTAGGGAATTCTCTTGGTGCCTTATCTATTTCATCTATTAATAAAACAGAATTTGGTTGCTGATATGATCTTGCAAGAGGACCTAAACGAACATAGTCATCTGGTTGGTCTACTTTCCTTCCACAAAGATCAATCTTTCCTTCTAAACCTGCTCTTGCCATTTCTACATTTAAAATCATCGTTTGGGAATCTGTAAGTCTTTGAAGATGATCATAATCTGTTACTAAATTTTCTCTTCGACTTTTTGAAGTTGCAGGAAATTGAAAAAGAGGCAACTTTCTGCTTGTGGCATATTCTATTGCGAGCATAGTTTTCCCAGTTCCCGGTTCTCCTTCCAAAAGTAATGGTTTACCCAAAACTCTTGCAACTAAAAAAGCTTGCGCAAGATCCGTGTCTAACAAATATGTATCAGAACCTTTGAACAACTTTGTTTCTGCCATTTAAACTAATTAATTTTGAGCTTTTTAAATCTTTTCAAAATCTTCTTTTTAAAGTAGTAACAAAATATAAAACGAAAAATATAAATACTTGAACCCCCTCGATAAATTATAATAATTCCGGTTAGATGCCGAGATGGTTTCTAACCAGCTAAAAATCTCTGGCAGATGCCAAATAGGTTTCATGCGCCGTCCGAGA
>CAYPSK010000044.1:0-5388 GCA_964413705.1 Candidatus Woesearchaeota archaeon
TTTGTTGAACTTCTTAATCTCTTTTTCTTTGTTTTTCATTTTAGATTCCCCAAGTGGGCTTTGTCTTTCTCTTGATTTCTGCTATTTCTTGAAGCAAAGAGAGTTCATCTTGATTTAAGTATTTCTTGTTTTCTTTGAGCTTAAGGAACTCTTCTGCATTCAAAGATGCATAAAGATAATCATCTTCAACAACTTGCCGTCCGAAGGTTACATTTGGAAGAGACATTGCAAGTTCCTGGCCTGTTTGGGCTTGCTCAACTTTTTTTCCTTCTAATTGCAAGCCTTTAACTTTATCAATATTATTTCCCTCTTTGTCCATCAAAGTTATTCCTGGTTTCAGAATTCCTGCTTCAATCCTAATTCCGAAGATAGCTGGCTTACTTTGCCTAAAACAGCAATTTCTCAGGATTTTTATCTTGACTGGCCAAGTCAAGCCATGAAGTTTCTTTCTCTCTATCTCAAGGGCTTTGGATTTTGACCATTCACCAAGCTGTTCAATAATATGATAAATAACCTCATTTGTTATAATCTTTATTCCCTGACTCTGTGCTTGTTCTTGCTCAATCTCTGATTCTATGTTAAAACCGACAATGACCTGATTTAACTCATTAAATGATTTTGCAAGAGAAACATCTGATTGACTTATGTTGCCGATTGAAGCTCTGGATATCTTGAATTTTGCTTTTCTCAATAATAAAATCAAGGCTTCTAGAGAGCCAAGAGAATCAGCTTTGGCTATTATCCCTTCTTTGTCTGTCCCAATTGATGATGAAACCTCTTTCTGAATTTTTTGTTTTGCTTCTTCAATATCTTTTTTATTCTTGCTGTTTAAAACTACAAAAGGCATTCCTGGCACAAGCTTTTCAGTTGTTTCAGAAGGGAATTGAAGTCTTATGCCAGCTGCTGCAGAAACTTCCTCTGCTGGCTCATATCCTTTTCCAAAAGGCTGGGCCTTGGACATGGCCCTAATTTTTGTGTCTATTGCTTTATCCAGGGTAGCTATAACAAGGGTATCTGTTTTTTTTAGGGTTCCATCATATATAATTGCTTCACAATAAGTTATTTTTTCTTTTTTAATCTCTAGGATTGTTCCTTTTGTCTCTTTTCCTAGTTCTAGTTTGTCCATCAAAAATCTTTGTGATAAACCTGCTAACATCGATAAAAGTTCTGGCAAGCCTTCTTTTGTCTTAGCAGAACATGGAACTAGGGCAAGTCGTTTCTCGAATTTTGAAATCCTAAAAAATAAATCAGAATCAAAACCATAATTTGTCAGGGCAGCAACTATTCTATAGAGTTTTTTATCAAATTCTTTTTTGACATAGTCTGGCTGTTTCTCTATGTCCTCTTGAAGATCTTGTGATACCTTGCGCCAGCCATTTATTATATCTATCTTATTCAAGGCAATAATGAAAGGCACTTTGCTTGATTTAAGAATCTCAATAGTTTCTTTTGTCTGCTCCATTAACCCTTCGTTTATGTCTACAACAAGAATAGCTATATCAGCTAATGCGCCGCCAATTTTCCTAAGATTTGTAAAAGCTGCATGTCCAGGAGTATCTATGAATAAAAATCCAGGAATCTCTAACTTGATTTTGAATTTTTCAAGGACTTTTGAACATCTTTCATTTATTATTTCAGACGGAACAGAGGTAAATGAAATTTTTTGGGTTATAAGGCCTGCTTCCTTGGATGCAATGCAAGTTCCCCGGATAGAATCTAAGATAGTTGTCTTGCCATGATCTACGTGGCCAGCTACAGTTATGATTGGACATTTGAGTTTTTTTTCTGCCATAAAAAGTTTAAGATAATGGAGCTTAAAAAAGCTATGCTGGGAAATTAACTTGATTTGAAGAAACTGCCGTTCTTTATATATACCTGCCGGGCTTTATTGACTCTTCCAGGATACCTTCTAATCTTACTATGTGAGAATGCATTCTTCAATCTTTTGAAGACTCCTGGTCCGCAATTATAAGCTACAAGACAAGAATCAGCTGTTTGATATCTTGAATTATGTTTTGATAAATACCTTGTACCTATTCTTATATTTGTCTCAGGATCCTCTAAATCCTCTTCGGTTATAGATGAATCAAATATTTTTGCAGTGGTAATTTTCAGCTGCATAAGTCCGATTTCCCCATCGTTTCCATGGGCTTTTGGATTAAATGAACTCTCAGTATATATCAGACCTTTGACAAGATAGAAATCAAGACCGTTTATTTTTGAGTGTTTCTGGATTATATTATCGTACTGATAGTCTTTTCTAGTATCATGTGGGATTATTACTTCGGTTTGAACTTGGTTCATTAACTTGTCTAATTCACTTTGATTGGTTCTGTCTTCTAATGATAGCAAAGTCTGGCTTGAATTATCTGAAATGCGAGTGGATCGAACATGCCTCGTAGATAAGAATGAATCAACAGCAAGTGAGCTAAGAGCTAATCCGGCTATTCCAATAAAAATCGGAAGATTCTTCTTTGTCTTTCTTTTCCTTATTCTTCTTGTCTCATAATTTGAAACTAGATTCCTGAATCCGTACATTTTATTCTATTTTATATATTTTTGACTTGCAGTTTAATTCTATAGATAATAAAGAAAAAAAGACTTTTAAACCTTTCTATTTGTTACTACCATGCAGTTACATAATATTAAGAGAAAGCTATACTCGCATAGCCAACTGCACTAGAATAATCATTGGAGATGTCTCCAGAAGCATAGTATTTCAGAAGCTTGGCTTGTTTCTTCAGAAGCCTAGAAACTTCTGTCAAAACAACAACTGGAGCAAAGCCGCAAATTGTTGTTTTTATTGCTTTCTGAAAGAAAGCATCTGGATTTAGATTCAATATCTCAGAAATTGCTTTATTATCTAAATCATGGAGGTTCTTCTTTGTCTCTTTGTTATATAAAAAAGGCATGAATCCATAGTTTGGACCATAGTGTGTAAAATCACTTGAAGCAATAAGTCCGATGTTGCTGTCTTTTTTGATTATTGCTGACAATAGATGGGCAACATCTATGCACTTATCATAATCTTGCGTTGAGATGACAATTGGAACAATCTTTAGATTTTTTTTTGCGAGTTGATAGATATATTGCAGAAAAGGGAGCTGAACTTCTAGACTGTGCTCGTATCTATGGGCTATTTCATCATTTTGTATAATGCCATTACTTGCTTTTATGAGTTTTTTTCCAATTTCTTTAGAATTTTTGATTGTGCCAAGCGGTGTTTCAAAATCCTCAAGAGAGAGTGAGAATTCTGCTTGTGCATTTCCTGTATGATTTGGACCAATCAAAATAATGGTCTCTGGCAGATATGTTTTTAACATAAAAGCAAATCCATGAGATGCACATGGGCCAGAATAAACATAACCTGCATGAGGAGAAATAAGGCCAATAAAGCTTGATTTGTTCTTTTTTGCTATCCTCTTAGATAATTTTTTCCCAAGCTTATGATTGAAACAGGATTTTATCTGTTTGAGAAGTTCGTCTTTATTTTTTTCATAAAACTGGCCTGCAACAATTGCTTTTCTCATGATAAAAGCAAGATAATATAATTTATAATTGTTTAGGCCATCATAATAGAGAAAAGAGAGATTCGTTTTTTCGCAAGGTTTATAAAAGAATTTCTCGTCTTAGATAATTGAAAATGGCTGATACAATCATATCAAAAAGAGTGATAACTTTGATTATTTTAGTTGGATTATTGGTCTTGACTTTCCTTATTGCGAGACCATTTCTTAGCGCAATATTTCTGGGATTGATTCTTGCTTATTTTTTACAGTGGCCCTATAAAAAATTAATTAGATTAATCAGGCATAAGGGATCTGCTGCTGCTCTTGTATGTGCTGTCTTTGTTGTTATAATTGCAGTTGGTCTTTATTTCCTTGTACAGATAACAATAACAGAAGCTTTTAACCTGTATCTTAATATAGGCAAACTAGATTTCGCGAGCATGATCCAGAAAATAGTTGGAGTTGTTTTTCCAAATAACCCAGAACTAGCGACAAGAGCCTCAACCCAAATTCAAGTTACTATAACAGACCTTATTACATCGTATGTCAATACTGCCAAAAACGCAATCAAAGATGTCCCAAAACTTCTTATAGACTTTTTCATAACTTTCTTTGTCGCATTTTATGGATTAAGAGATGGGCAAAAAATAATAAATTACATCAAAGGAGTACTGCCTTTCTCCTCAGATGTAAATGAAAAATTCGTAAAAAGGTCAAAAGAAATTGCTTTTGCAACAGTATATGGCCAAGTTGTTGTGGGATTGATTCAGGGAGTTACTGCAGGAATAGGATTTTATATATTCGGGGCACAGTCTCCTTTATTCTTTACATTACTTGCATGTTTCTTTGCTATGCTGCCTTTGCTTGGAGCATGGGTTATCTGGATTCCTGTAGCACTGTCCATGATTGCGGTGGGCAACACACTTAACGGAGTATTTATGATAATATATGGGCTCTTGGTTGTAAACACAATAGATAATATTGTCAGGCCGTTTATAGTTGGAAAGAAAGGAGCAATGAATCCGGTAATTGTTCTGTTGGGAATGATTGGTGGATTAACACTAATGGGCCCTGTTGGATTGATTGTGGGACCTTTAATACTCGAATATGCTTTGATATTCATTGAATTATATAAAGCAGGAAAGGATTAATAAAAAGTATTCAATAAAATTTTCAATGGAATAAAATTAAAAATATAAAAAAAGAGGTAAAATGTTATTAAAAGTCAAGAAACTATATCTTATCGCAGGAAGGCCTATTGCTATTCTGCATCAGGATACTGCTAAATGGCTGAACATGCATGTTGGAGAGAGAATTAGAATATGCAAATACGGAAAAGCTAAAAAAGATATCTTCGCACCAATAGACATAACCGGAGGAAATACTATACTCAATACAGATGAAATTGCACTTTCTCAAGAAATAGTGAAAGAGCTTGGTATTAAAAAAAGAGAGGTTGTTGATGTTAATCCTGGAATGAAGCCGTTGAGTGTAGAGTATATTAAAAAGAAGCTAAATGGGCAACCGCTTAATTTCACAGAACTATTCTCCATAATCTCAGATATAGTAAACAATAGATTAACTGAGATTGAGATAGCTTATTTTGTTTCAGCAGTCTATATGTATGACTTAAGTTTTAAAGAGACAGTAAATTTGACAAAAGCTATGATTAAAACAGGAAATAAGTTGAATATAGATAGAGAACTAGTACTCGATAAACATAGCCCCGGCGGAGTCGAGGGAAACAGGACAACACCTATTGTTGTAAGTATAATTGGGGCAGTTATTGATAAGTTCAGATTAAATGCCATAATGCCAAATAATTCTAGCAGAGCAATAACAAGTGCTGCTGGAACTGCAGATGTAATGGAAACTGTCT
>CAYPSK010000045.1:0-5130 GCA_964413705.1 Candidatus Woesearchaeota archaeon
AATGAATCAATGTAATCTTTGAAGTTTTTTGGATTAAGTTTCTTTGCCTTTAGTCTTTCAATTATAAGTTCTGGAAGATGGATTCTCTGGCCTCCTGAAGATATTTCAATTCCACCATAGAGCGCATCAAAGCCACAGCTCTCTTTTGCACTAGGATTTTCGTCTTTTGGCATTATATAGAATGGCTTAATAGAGGTTGGCCAGGAATGTGTAAAGACAATTGAATCTGGATAAATATCACATAGGGCTTTTTCTTGTTCAGGAGTAAAGTCTTCTCCTATTTTTCCTTTAACTTTTTTGATTGCATCTTCGTATGAAAGATAAATAGCTTTTGGAATTTTTAATTTAACATTTAGAATTTCAAGTTCATGCTTGCACTTTTCAAGGACTTTTTTTACAATGTACTGTGTAACAAGTTCTTGTTCTTTCATTATCTGCATCTGATCCATGAAAGCAGTTTCAATATCCATCTGCCTTATTTCATTAATATGTCTTGAGGTATTATGTTTTTCAGCTCTCCAGATAGGTGTTATCATAAAAACTTTTTCCATTGAGCAGGCTAGCATTTGCTTATAGAGTTGAGGAGACTGGGCTAAGTAAGCTTTTTTTTCAAAGTACTGGACAGGAAAGAGGTCTGTACCGCCCTCTGATGCTGCGCTTATAATGCAGGGTGGTTGCATTTCTATATATCCTTTATTATAAAAGTACTCATGAAATGCATTTGCAATTTCTGTTTGAATTTTGAAAATTGCTTGTGCTCTTGGAGTATGAAAATCTAAGAATCTGTAGTCTAGTCTTTTTGCAAAGCCGGTTTCAATGTCTTTTGCATGGATGTTTATTGGCAAAGGTTCTGCTTTGCTTATTATATCCAGTTCTTTAATATCTATTTCTATGCTTTTTTGAGTTACTTCTGGGCTCTTGACTTGAGCAGGTCTTGCATCGCCTTTTATTGAGATAACTGATTCTTGGCTTAGGTCTAAGAATTTTTTAAAAAGTTTCTCGTCTTTTATTATGCACTGGATTACACCGGTTATATCTCTCAATAAGATAAATTTTATCTTTGCCAAATCTCTTAGTTCATGAATCCAGCCTTCAATGAAAATCTGGCCTTTTTTTGCATCTTTTATATATGTCCGTTCTCTCTTTTCCATTAATTAAGTAGAAGAATGAGATTTATAAATTTTGGGCTTTAGAAGTTTTATAATGCTCCCATTGATCGATTATAATTTCTTAAATCATTTTCAACTTGTCTAGTTATTCTATATGACGGTTGATTCTCAAATGAGCCTGTTCCTGGCAAATCCGTCCCAAAATATGTGTCAATCCAATCTGGTTTTTCTTTTCCTTCACAAAGGGCATAGAACATTGCCGTTTTCAAAAGATTTGCTGTTGCAACATCTATACCTTCCATTCTAAAATATAGGTCTACGTCTGATTTTGGACTACCTTTCAAGACACTGCCAACAACAAAGGCTTCTCTAATTGTGAATGATTCTTTCATCTTTTTTCTTACATCAACAACAACATTTACTATTTTTTCTAAAGCATTTAAAGCGAGTCTTACATCTTCGCGAAGCAAGAGTGTTATTGACCCATTAACCAAAAATTTTCCATCTGACTTCATTCTAAAAATTTCTGTCTTTGTCATTGTGAGTATAAAGGCATTTTTTCTTTATAAAGCTTTCGCTTGTTGTTACTATAAAGGCACAAAGAATAAGAAAAAGATTTATCTTTTAGAAAGCATTGCCTCTACTTTACTGATGAACTTCTTTGTTTTTTCAAGATAGTAGTCTAGATTTTCAGCAGAAAACTCACTCAGGGAGCCTTTTTCCATCTTATCTTCTAAATCAATAATCTCTTTATAATTTCCTATAATTTCTTCTCCAATGGCCTTTCTGTACATTAGATCAAGTTCATCTGAAATTCTCTTTTTGTTTAGGATTATCTTGTTATCAAATAAAAGCAAGATTTGGGCAGCTTCTGTTGCAGCATTTGCTAGAGTTGCCAGGCTGTCTAATAATAATTGCCGATTTTTTATGAGATAGAACTCACTTCTTTCCATGAGCTTTTCTGCTTTTTCTTCTTTTCTGTAGAGTGCTGTGCTCCTAATAAGTTTTGAGACTTGTTTTATAAGATTTTTTTTATCAAAAATAATTATTGTCTCTTTTAATGAGCTTATTATCCAGGGCTCATTTTCTAAAACTAAGTACCACCATTTGGAGAGCATCTTAATTGGCTGAAAGTGGAAAATAATCTCTTTTTTTCGCGCTTCTTGCTCTATTTCTAGGCTTGTTTTTTCAATTTCTTGAATGATTTCTGGGCCAGGAGGCAGGCTAGAATCATTTAGGATTATCATTGTGTCTATGTCATTTGCTAATCTTTTTGTCACAGCTGAACCATAGACATAGATTGCCTCAATCCATTTATCGTGTTTCAATAAAGGTTTTAATTGTTCTTTGATTGTTTTTTCTGATATTTGCGACATCTTATCTTTAGGTAAGTTTTTTAATTTATGTAAGCAAGGTTTTGGTAGTTAAGTGATTTATTTTGGTTTTGCACGTTGAAAATGCTTCTGCATTTTTACAAAACTTTGTATTATTTTTATTTACTATTATATCTCAATATATTTTTTATTTCAATTTTCTTACAGCGTCCCTGAAAAGTTCAGCTTTTCTAGCTAGCTCATCGAGTCTCTTGCCTTCAGGCAGGGAGCATTTTTTATGCTCATATGCTTTATATTTGAGGATGATTTCTGAGGCATGCTCAATATGTGTTTTTTCTAGTCCTTTTCCAAGTAAATTTTCTCTTAAAACATCTGGAATGAGTCTTGGAATCAGCGCAATACTGCTATTTGCTTTGATTACAAGAGCTGTTTGGGATGCTTCAATTGTTGAGACATAGATATTATCAAAGACTTGTTCTTTTGTTGCTTCAATTTTTTTTATGTAATCTTTAATGAGCATGAACTTCTTTAGAATAGCTTCTTTTGTCCCAACTAACAGGCCTTTTTGGATATTGATTTTAAGTGAATGAAGAAGATGAATTGGGTCATGAATAACTTTTCCATCTCTGATACTTATCAGAATTCTGGTGTTATGATTTATTATCTCTTTTATCAGGTCTTCAATTGTGCCGATATGAATTCTCTCTTTTGGGATTTTATATTTTTGTGAGAAGTGCTTTGTCAATTGGATAATGTGTTTTGATACGCAGATAACATATAGCTTGTTTTCATGAATCCATATGGATTTGATGATTTTCTCTAGCGGGGGAGTTAGGCTTATCCTTATCCTTATACTTGGGAGTGACTTATTAGTATGCTTATTCTTTTTCATCTCAACCTCTTTTTATGAGATAATAAAGTAAAATGATTTTTTAAATGTGTCGGAAAAACAGAAGTTTTTCTGCACCTCAAAAACCTGGGTTTTTGAATGTTTTTAGAATTAAGCTGCTTGTCTCTTCTGTTCAGGTTCTTCTTGTTTCTCTTTACCAGAACCTCCCCTATCCTCTGCTTGGTCATAACCTTCAATTAGTGCATAAATCGTGCTTACGCTGGCATTATCGTCTCTTTTATCTAATTGGCTCGCAATGCGTTTTGCAAGAGGCTTATATCCAAGTTCTGCAGCAAGCTTGCCAGCATATTTTAAGTATTTTCCCTTTTCCGCAGAACTCAATTTGATTATATATTGTTTAGCTGCTTTTGGGCTTAGATAGTGTATCAATCTGCCCACTTGGCGATATTTTCCTTCCCTTTCTAGTCCTTTAATACACGCTTCTATTCCTTTCTGATATCCTGCTTTGGCATAGGTGTCTGCCGCTTTCATATAGTTCTCATTTTCAAGAAGAGTATCACCAACACTAATAATTGCTTTTTGTTGTTGAAGTGCTACTTTATATTCTGATTCACGTAATTCTTTTACCGCTTTTTCTCCTTTTGCCATGTTTTAAGAGATAAATGGGATTTATAATATTTATGGTTCTCAATTAAGCAAGAAGGATTAATTTAATCCTCTTTTATATATTCTTTCATGCTGTTTAAGAGAAGTTTTATAGCTTTATATTTTTCTTTAACAATCTCTTTTGTTTCAGGGATTCTCAGCTTTTTGTTCCAGTCCCTTTCTATTTTTTCATCTAATTTAATGATTCCTGCTTCAAAAGAACCAGCAGTTCTGGAAAATAAAGGTACTAATTCTAGGAATGTATCAAAATGGCTCATGGCATCTGCACAAGCCACAATCTCTGCTTCTTTTGTTTCGGGTTCTATATTGCTTCTGCCACGATGGGCCAAAACACAATGTTCAACCTTTTTTATGAACTCTTCATCATATCCTATTTCTCTTAAAATTCTAACGGCCTCTTTGGCTCCGGTTATATGGTGGTCGTTTTTGAGAACATATTCTTTAACATCTTCTCTTTTCATGCTATTAGTAATATCATGCAAATAAGCAGAAATTTCAACAACCTCCTCATTTGCCTTAAGTTTTTTAGCCAATAAAATAGAATTATTGACTACTGGAAGGATATGATAGTTAAATTCGTTTTTAATATGTATTTTTTTAGCAAAATCTATTACTCTTTGTTTTTTATCAGTCTTATTTTCCATTTTACTTAACATACTTCTTTAGAATCTCAGCTATCATGCGAGCATCTGCTTTTCCTTTGAACTTTGACATTACAAGACCCATGTAGGCATTAATTGTAAGATTGGGCTTGTTCTTGATAATTGATTGAATCTCTTTTTCTAGATTTATTGAGGATGATGCTGGGCTTGATTTTAATAGTTCATTTATATCTTGGCCATTTATTATGTCTAGCATAATTTGCTTTGCACTTGATTCTGGAACTTTATTTTGTATTATGGCTTGGAAAATTGTTTCAATTATATCAAAACTTAATTTTTTATTTACTTCTTCAAGTTCAAGTTTTTCATGACTTGAAATTTCTTTTGGCAATAGAACTAAGAGCTTTGCTGCGAGATTTGGTTTGTCTGAGAGTTTGATTAGGGCTTTGAATTCATTTAACTTGTTTTCTTGCAAAATTATCTTAATAAGTTCTGGATTTAGGCCTTTTTCTTTTAATTCTAAAGAAATTTCTTCTTTTAATCTTGGCAAGTCTTTCTTGACTTCTTTT
>CAYPSK010000046.1:0-1227 GCA_964413705.1 Candidatus Woesearchaeota archaeon
ACATGGCAAGATTTGCAGTTAGAGACGCTGGTCAGACAGTTGCTGCAGGAATCTGTATTGATATTGTTGAAAAGAAGTAATTTCTTGATTCCTTAGTTTTTTTACTTTAAATTTTAATATAAGACACTAATCTATTGTTTAGAAACAAAAGATTTAAATACTATCGTATCAAAATGTATACATATGTATCAAAAAAGAAACAAAGAACTCGGGGTAATCGCTCTTTATAGCGGAGACTATAAAACCAAATTTTATTTAAGACAGATAAGCAAACTTGCAAAGCTTCCTCTTAAAACTTGTCAAAATATCCTCGTTAATCTTGAAAAAGAAAAAATATTGAGGAGCAAAGTGGAAGGAAAGAATAAATATTTCAGTTTGAATTTAGATAATATAAAAACCAAATCTCATCTTTTAAAAGCTGAAATCTATAAAACAGATAATTTTTTAGAAAAGTATTCCGAATTCAAGACTTTCTTAAAGTCTCTTGATACTAATACTCTCATAATCATTTTTGGTAGTTTTGCCAAATACAAAATAGATAAAGATTCTGATCTCGACTTATTTATTGTTTCAGAAAAAGAACAAAAACAGCCTTTTCATCTTTTGCCATATAAGATTCATCAAATTAATTTGTCTGAAGAATCTTTTAAAAAAGCAATATCTGAAAAAGAGACAATAATAAAAGAGATAGAAGAGAACCATGTAATCTTAAATAATCATTCTTCTTATATAAATATAATGTGGGGATATTATGGAAAATCATAAACTTGATTGGTGTTTCAGATTAAAAGATGGATTAAAGATTGTTGAGCCAAATGAAAGATTATCAAAATCTTATCTTGAGCAAGCAAAATCCTCTCTTTTAAGGGCAGAAAAAGACTTGAATGATAAAGACTTTCTCTGGGCAACTGTCGCTATTTATTATGCTGAATATTATGCCCTTTATTCTTTTCTGCAAAGAATTGGGATAAAGTGTGAAAATCATGCTTGTTCAATTTTAGCAGTTAGTATGCTTTTAGGAGAAAATAAAACAAAAACAATAAACCAGCACAAAGACAAGAGAATAGATGCGCAATACTACATAAAAGTAGATCAAGAAGTTAAAATAAGAGCTATGTTGCAAGAAGCAAAAATATTTGTGTCAAATTTTGATGAAGTTGTTTCTAGCTTATCAGAAGACGAAGTAAAAAAATATAGGGAAGAGATTTCTAAGAAAAAATAAAAAAG
>CAYPSK010000046.1:1327-4906 GCA_964413705.1 Candidatus Woesearchaeota archaeon
AAGAAAAAATAAAAAAGTTAATTAAAAGCTGAGCATCTCGAGCTTATCAGAGGTTGCGGCAAAGTTCTTAGCTACTATGGCTTTGCAATCTAGTTCTTCTGCCAAGCTAATCAATGACCTTGTTGCAGTGTCGTCTATGGCTATGGCAAAGATTATTGCTTGTTTTCTAGCTATTCTGTAGAGATAGTTCAAGACATCATCAGAAGAAGTCTTTTTCAGAACTTCAATCTTATTTTCTTTGACAAAAACAACAGCATCTCCAGAGTCTTTTATACCATTGAAATACTCTCTAAGATACTCTCTATCATCATCTGTCAATTCTTGTGCCTTCGCCTTTCTTATAGGTTTCTCTTCTCTTTCATCTCTCCTGTAAGATCGTTCTCTGCTCTCTCTACCATAACTTCCATTGCCATTTCCATTGAGATATCTTTTCTTGAATTCGTCAACACTCATCTTGGCCCTAAGGGCTAGATTGATTTCCTTATCAGCAAGTTCTTCAACTTCTTTGCCATCAGGTGCTCTTGCAATGAATGTGACATTTGCAGTGCTTATAGCATCTTTTGATATTAAGATGCCTCCTCTGTCTCCATCAACAAAAATAGTGATTTTCTTTTCTTTACTTAAGTCCTTGATAGTCTTAGGCAACATTGTTCCATTCATAGCTATCGCATTTTTTACGCCCATTCTCAATAAGTTAAGAACATCTGCTCTTCCCTCAACAACAATAATCTCTTCACTTGAATCTATTTCAGGTCCTGCAGGCAAATTATCTGGACCATACTCTTGGATTCTAGCTGTCTTGGAGTGTTCCATGACTTGTTTTTCCATGACCCCAGATTCTGGGCCCTGTTCAGAGAGTTTTTCCATGAGTTTCTTTGCTCTCTCAAGAATATACTCTCTCTTGCTTGTTCTGACATCATCTATACTCTGTATCTCGAATTTGGCATTTGTTGGACCAACTCTATCTATGGTTTCAACAGCAGCAGCTATGATGGTTGTTTCAGCCTTATCTATTGAAGTTGGGATTTCTATAATTCCTGTTGTCTTTGAATCATCTTCTTGGACAGATACATCTATTCTTCCGATTTTGCCTTTCTTCTGCAAGTCCCTTAATTCAAGATCCTCACCAAGAAGGCCCTCTGTCTGTCCGAAGATTGCTCCAATAATATCTGGTTTCTCTATTAATCCCTCTGTCTCAAACTTAATCTTTATGATATATTTGATTGAAGGGGGTGATATTTTTCCCATTTTCAGTGTATTTTTGCATTATTTAGTTTTTAGTTTAATTTTTCGAATTTAAACTTAGAAAGAAATCCTACTCTAATCTTACTCTAACCTTGATTATGTAATAGCAAACCCAAAAAGAGTATAATGCTATGATAGTGAAAGTGAAAGTGATTAATGATTACTTTCTTAGTTAATAAATAACATGTGTAGTTTGGTATATAAATCTTGCGGATCATAAAGTCATCCGAAAGATAGTTATACCCTAAAAAGACCCTAAAATTGAGGGTAAGGGGATGGCAGAGAAAAGGCAAGTTCAAGCTGGGAAGCTAGAGGCCTCATTAGGGCCTGGTGCAGGGGTAGGGGTGTCTCTTTCAGAGCAAAGATTAATTATCCATTGCTTAGACGATGGTGATGCCCATTATACAGAGTCTTGTATCTTTAGGGCTAGAAACTCAAGATGGATATATGTGGGACAATATGTCCCAGAAGCACCAAGAATAATTTATAGGGCTTCTTCAATAAAAATAAATGGCCGTGTTTATGCACTAAATATTTGTGAACATATTCCAACAGAACTTGAGCCTTTTTTAATAGAGCATAGTAGAGACGAAAAGAAGAGAAGCAGAGCAAAGTCAGAGATTGTAATAAGGTATGGAAAAGTCGATGGCAAGTACAAAGAGGATGTTATAGATATTACTTCTAAAGGTTCTGATTCAGATAATTAATCTTTTCAGGCTTGAGAAACTGCAATGAGGAAATTGAACAAATCTTTGCACTCATTCATAACTCTGCTTTTTTCAGCCTCACTTTCAGAACCAATCTCTTTTTTTATTAAGATGAATTTATCCATGTTCTCAAATTCATCAAGACATATATTAAATTTTTTGTATCCATACTTTTCTCTCAATACTTTTTTATCTCCATCTAATTTTATTCCCTTATTCTCAAACCAAACTCCCAATTTAGACATATTATCTCGTATAGTATCAAAATCCCTGACATTTTCCCTGATTTCAATATCAACCATTTTTACTCCTCAAGCCTTTCATTGAATTCATGAGCAATATTCTCTTTCATGAGCATCTTGACTCTGTCAAGGTCTTTCTCTTTTCCAAGAATCCAGCCAAGCTTTACAAAAGCTGTCTCAGCATGCATATCATCAAGATATAAAACTCCTGTTTTTTCAATTAATCTTGCAGTAGTATAGACTCTTGGATTAGTTCTTCCATAAATTGTCTGTGTTGTCATACAAACAACTGCATTTTTACAAGCTTCTTTTAAAACAGGAAGCCAAGAATGTTTTCCTTCATAAGCAACATTCCCAAAACCAGAACCTTCAATTATAATTCCCTTATACCCTTGATCAAGATAGTATTTGAGAATATCAGGACTTGCTCCAGGATAGTACTTGATTAAAGATATTCTATCATCAAATTCATTATTTAATTTGATTTTTTTATTTTCATCTCTCTTTCTATATTCTGAGATTTTTTCAATTCTTCCATCATCATAAATTCTTGCCAAGGGTTCTGAATTTATTGCCTTGAACGCATCTCTTCTTGATGAATGCATCTTCCTTACTTTAGTTCCACGAAGAGCATAACAAAAATTATCCTCTGTGCTTGCATGTCCCACAATAATTACTTCTGCAATATTGCTTAGAGCAGCATGAAATGAACATCTTAGATTCAAGAAAGCATCACTCGAACCTCTGTCAATTGATCTTTGAGAGTATGTTAAGATAACTGGCTTTCCTAAGTCTTGCAGCATAAATGATAAGGCCGCAGCACTATAGTGCAAGAAATCTGTTCCTTGCAAAATTATAACCCCTTTGATATCAGGTTTATTTAAAAGATCACTAACTTTTTTAGCTAATTTTTTCCAGTGGTCAAAAACTAGATTCTCACTGAAGACAAGAAATGGTGTTTCAATCTTGTTTATCCTCGCTATTTTCCCAAGTTCAGGAGAATTAGATAAGAACATTGAAGCATCATCAACAGGATATGTTCCTCCTGTTTTATAATCAACTCTGCTTGCAATTGTTCCACCGGTAATAATCAGGGCAATTCCCGGAAGCTTTTTGTCTTGTTCAAATTCTTGTTTATTTTCAGATTTTTTTGGCTTTTCAAGAACCTCAAGTTTTAGAATATCTTTTTTATCAAAGCCTATATTGTATCCTGTTTTTAATTTGATTAAAAAAGTATTTTTATCAGGGCTCTCAATATACATACCCTCAAATTCTCTTTCTTGTCCATCCTGTCTGACTTTTATCTTTATCTTTGACCCAAGTTCAATGTTCATGTCTTCTTTCATAATAAAAAGAACATTTTGGTGTATAAAAAAGTTGCTAAA
>CAYPSK010000047.1:0-4899 GCA_964413705.1 Candidatus Woesearchaeota archaeon
GGGTCCCATGCTCCAAAGGCATGAATCCTTGACCGCTAGACTATGGGGCTATGAATTAATGAGATAAAGTTGATTTAAAATTCTTTTCATTTGGACTTCATCTAGAAATCTGGGTTATCTTTGATTCTACTTAAATCTTATTCACAATAAGATAGTTGCCGAACTTCTTCTGATACTCCTCGGCTTTCTTTGTGAGCTTTCCACTGGTCACTAGAAGGACTGGGAGTCTTTCTTGCTGGCCTTCGCTATATGCTAAGCTCAGGTCAAATTCATTCAAGGATTTCTTATTCATTCCAAAAACCAAGAACTTTATTGAACCGATTTTTGATTCTGTCTCAGCTATGCATACTTTATTATCTTCTTCAAAGTTTTTCAGGATAAGCATTTCTTTTTCTTTTACGTAATCAAGGACCTTAGAAGTAAAGTCCTTTCTCTTTTTTGTCGGAGCCCGTCTTTTAACTTTCTTATGAATGAGCCCAGGATGCAAGACCTTTTGCTCTTCTTTGACTTCCACTTTTTCTGTTTTTGCTTCCCTAGCTTCAAACTCATTTCTTTCATCTAAGCCAACTGGGTGCAGAGGTTTGATAGCTTTTTCTTTAGCAAGTTTCTTGATGGTATCGCGAATTTCATCTGGCTTCTCAAATTCTTCGATTTTCTTCTCTGTCTCCATTTTGACATGAGGGAGTTTAGAGAAATAATCTTCAATTTTCTTAGTTGCTACATCTTCTGGAACAAGGTAAAAACGCCAGAAAGTGAATTGCTGGTCTTTGTGCGTGAACTTCAAGGGGATTGCAAAATCTTTTATATTTGCCAAGCAAACTCGCTGAACAGGCTCTAGTTCTACTTCATTCAGAACTTCTTTTTCCTTTAGAAGGTTTAAAGCTTCTTTTTCCTTTCCATGGAGGTGCTTTGTAAAATTCTCAAGAGCTGATTCTTGACCAGCAAGATAGTATAGGGGAGAGCCGCCTATTTTGAGGTTGCTATATTTTATTGATTTATCTGAAACCATTTCTGATAATAAAGCAGATGTAAAAAGCAATTGTAATTTTATCTCACTAGATATCTGACTAGGAAGGCAGGGCCCTTTATTCTTAAGAATCTCTATCACCATTGGTTTTTTTTCTGTAATATTCAAAGCCATGAAAATGATAAGAAATGGGAGTATAAAAGATTTGTTGTCCTGAATATTTAAATGGAGTAGTTACAATAAATCTTTTTAATGATGCTGGGAAAGGTTTAAAAAGGTACGTACCTATACGTATATATGGGGCCTAAAAAAGGAAATGCTAAATTAACACTTTCAATTAATAAAAAAATTATTAAAGAGTATAAGAAATATTGTAAAGAGAAAGGATTGATAATTTCTAAACAAGTTGAAAATTTTATGGTATTTGATATAAAAGACAAAAAATGAAAGCTTGGCATATTTGGGATTTTCCTGATACAACCTACCTCTCACTTAAAGATGAGTTTAGAGAAGAATTTTTCAGTCGAATGTTCAAAGAAGTTGGTGGAAAAAGACCATATGCAAAATTTTTGGGCATAGGCCAAAAAACCGTTAAACAGTATGCCCAAGGATACAGCCATAAATCTGGAATTAAACATCCGCAAGCTATTCCACTTTCGGTATTCAAAAAATCTTTGCCATTAATTGATTATCAATTAAAGGAAAGAATAGAAGAAAACATTAAATCTATTAAAGCAAAGAATAAGGGAAAACCTGTGCTAAATCTAAAATTACCTTTCAGGGAATCTCCAGCACTTTATAGAATTGTTGCACATGTTATTGGAGATGGTTCTGCACCAGGAAATAAAGTACCTTATTATGCTAATACTTGCATAGAGTTACGAGAACAATTTAAAAAAGATTTGAATATATTTGGAGAAATGGACGTTTATGAAAGAGTCATGGGAAAAATTCCAGTGGTCTATTTTCCAAAGGTTATTACAGATATTCTTTCTTATATATTAAACGTAAAATTTTCTTATCCGGATAGAATTCCCTCACAGATATTTCAGTCTTCTGAAGATTGTAAATTTGCTTTTCTACAAGCATTATTCGATGATGAAGGCACTATGTCTACAAACTTAGCTATTTCTATGTCTAATTTTAATATTATTGAGGAAATAAAAAATTTAACTGAAAGTGTAGGTGTTGCAACTGGCAAAATCTCAAAAAAAGAAAATAATCCTTATCCAACAAACTTTTCTCTTTCAATAAAAAGAAAATGCCTAAAAGAATTTGATAAAAAAATCTCTTTTGCGCATCCGAAAAAGTTAATGAACTTGAATGCATCTATCACTTCAAAAAGCAGAAAACAAAGAACAAGACAAATTGAAGATATAGACAATCAAATCCTTAATTTTTTAAATAACAGTAAAAAAACAACATTAGAAGTTGCGAACGAGATTAAATTGACTTTAGGCTATACCTTGCGTCTCTTGAAAAGACTAGAAGTCCAGAATAAAATTTCTAGATCTGGTTTTAAAAATAGGATCTTCTGGTTAGTAAACTACGGACGAGTCCATCTGCACTCATAGTATGTTACATCGCCTTCTTCATCTACTATGGCTATGAGAAGGTTCTTTCGAGTTGAGTGAGCAACTCTGTTTTTTGCAGCAAATTCGTGCCAGGTCAGATTGGAGGTTTCATATACTGGAAATAAAACCCATTTTGCATGATCCTGGCCAGGTTTTATACCTCTATCATAGACTCTGAAATCTGCTCCAAACTTCAAAGCTGTTTTGACTATATAGCCCCGGTTCCTTATATCTTTGAAAACAGAGAATCTTGTAAAGAAATTTGGTTCGAGTTCTGACGCAAGTTCAAAGAACTTTTCAAATGAAAGCTTTTTTCCTTTGTAATATACATTCAATTTCTTCCTCTCAAGAAGATAGAGTGATTCAATTAGGGAATAATAAACTTTTTTTTCTTTTATCTCGCCAAAATGACTTACTCCATGCAAGTCTATTGCTTTTTTGTCCTTGCTAACAACATGCTCCCCAGACAGTACTGCCTTAAATGAAGGAATCTTATTTTTCTTCAGCTCTTCTTTCTCTAGTTCTTTAATCCTTTCTCCAAGCTCAAGGACAGTTCCAACTACTTTCTTCTTAATTTTTTTTCTTAATTTTTTAGTCTTAATCTTCTTCTTTGCCATATCTATCTAGATAAATTTTGTATTTAAATTTATCATTTTTGTTACTTAGATAGGCAAAAGGAATAAAAACCATCACAACATCATATTCAATGGTAGAAATAACTTTTTTAGGCACAAGTCATGCAATTCCCACCAAGGAAAGAAATCAACCTGCATTTTTTATTAGCCATGGTGCTGAAAATATTCTTGTTGATTGCGGAGAGGGAACGCAGAGGCAGTTCAAGATTGCTGGATTAAATCTATTTAAACTTACAAAAATCTTGATAACACACTGGCACGGAGACCATATTCTTGGATTGCCAGGGCTTCTTCAATCACTTGCACTAGGAAATTATCAGAAAACACTACAAATCCATGGTCCAAGAAATACAAAAAGATATGTGGAACAGATGCTATCTATGTTCATTTTTCAAGAAAAAATCAAAGTAGAAATCCATGAAGTATCTGATGGTGTTTTTTTTGAAGACAAAGATATCCGGCTTGAGGCATATAACATGAGCCATGGAACCCCTTGTTTAGCATATAATTTCATTGAAAAAGAAAAATATAATCTTAACATAGAGAAACTAAAAAAACTTGGAATCCAGCCAGGACCAATCCTGAAAGAGTTAAAAGAAAAAGGAAGAATCAAATTCAAGGGCAAAACAATCAATGTTGAAAATTATTCAAAAATTGTGCCTGAAAAAAAAGTTACATTCATCATGGATACAATGATAAATGAGAACTGCATAAATGCTGCAAAAGATTCAGATTTGCTCATTGGAGAAGCATGTTTCTTAAAAACTGAGGAAAAGCTCGCTCTGGAAAGAAAGCACCTTACTGCAGAGCAACTTGGAATAATTGCAAGAAGGGCTAAAGTCAATAAGCTTATTCTGATGCATATAAGCCAGAGATATAGTGCTAGGCAGAAAGATGTTCTAAGTGAGGCAAAAAAAATATTCAAGAATTCTGAAATCGCGCACGATTTCATGAAGATTAAGTTATAAAAATAAGTAAGATATAAGTCTAAATACAAATTAATTGTGCGCTTGATATAGAAATAGTACGCTTTTTAATAATCAAGAAAAAAATTATTTTTCTTTCTTTTTCTCTTTTTCCTTTGCTTCTTTGATTTCCATCTCTTTTACTTTTAATTTTTCTTCTATTCCAAGCTTATCTAAGAGTTCTTTGTATCTGTTCCTGATTGTGACTTCTGTTATTCCTGCAACATCAGCAACTTCTCTCTGGGTCTTTCGTTCATCATTTAGGAGAGCTGCCACATATAACGCAGCTGCTGCAATTCCTGCAGGACCCCTGCCAGATGTAAGTTCTGAATTTTCTGCTTTTTTTAGAATCCTTAGAGCATCATTCTGAGTCTTTGGAGACAAATGAAGAATTGATGCAAATCGAGCAATATATGCTTTTGGATCACTTGGAGTTATTTTCAATTCAAGCTTTCTAGTTATAAATCTGTATGTTCGACCTATATCTTTTCTTTCAACATCACTAGCTGCTGAAATCTCATCTAATGTTCTTGGGATGCTATAAGTTCTGCATGAGGCATATATACATGCTGAAACAACAGATTCCATTGATCTTCCTCTTACAAGTCCTCTTTGTAAGACAAGATTATAGATTCTTGAAGCTTCTTCTTTGACGAAATTAGGCAAGTTCAGAAAACTGGCTACTCTCCTTAATTCAGCCATAGCTAGTCTTAAATTCCTTTCAATAGAAGTCGAGACTCGCTCCTGCCATTTTTTTA
>CAYPSK010000048.1:0-4853 GCA_964413705.1 Candidatus Woesearchaeota archaeon
AAATCTACTGAAAACACGGGCCAAAATAAAAGAAAACAAAATCAAGGATTAATCGTACATTGTTACCTTAACGGTTGGTAACCCAAAGAATTAAAAACTTGGAAAGTTCTATTATTTAATGGCAGACGATATAAATTTTAATCTTAGAAACCTACACGCAATTCTAATACAGTTGAATCAAACAATTGAAAGAGGTTTCAATAATGTATCCAGCAAATTAGCAGATATTACTGCAATGTTAAATAATAATACTATTGATGCTAATGTAGATTTAAGTGAAATAACTTCGGCTTTAGAAGATATTAAAACAACATTAGACAAAAAATAATCTCTTAATAGTCTAAGAACTTTTTAGCATAATCATATCTTAAATCATCAATACTTACTAATTTTCCATCTCTGATAACATTCCAGAAATCCCAACCATTATTAGATTCTTTATCCAGAATTTTAGCACTTAAATAATGAATTGAGCCAACTTCTCCATTAAGGTTTATCGTTCCATCTGCAAGAACCTTTGCTTTATTTTTTCCCTGTCTATCAACTAAAACCTCTCCAACTTTAATGAAATCATCTCTTAATAAATTCCCAAAAGGAACTTTAGGTTTTGGTTTTTCTATGTTATAAGCAAGAGTATCTTCATCTAAGGGGATAATTTGTTTTATTCTATCTTCTGCGATTTTTATATAAGATTTTTCTTTTTCAAAACCGATATATTTTCTTCTTAATAATTTGGCAACTGCACCCGTTGTTCCCGAACCCATAAATGGGTCTAAAACAATATCCCCTACATCAGAAGAAGATAAAATAATTCTATAAAGTAATTCTTCTGGCTTCTGCGTAGAGTGCGCCTTTACCCCATTTATTCTTATTCTTTCATCTCCAAGACAAATAGGGATATACCAGTCGCTTCTCATTTGTCTATCATCATTAAATGCTTTCATAGATTTATAATGAAATTTATAATTAGAAATCTTATTTTTAGAAGCCCAGATTAAAGTCTCATGTGCATTATTAAAACGAGTTCCTTTAAAATTAGGCATGGGATTTGTTTTCATCCAGATAACATCATTCAAAACCCAAAAACCAATATCTTGCATAATCTTACCCACTCTAAAGATATTATGATAAGAACCAATAACCCAAATTGTGCCATCTTCTTTTAAGACTCTTCTACATTCTTTTAGCCATTCAGTAGAGAATCTGTCATAATGTTGGAAACTTTCATATTTATCCCATTCATCATTAACAGCATCTACTTTGGTTTGGTTTGGTCTCCAGAGTTCTCCTTGCAGTTGCATATTATATGGTGGGTCTGCAAAGATTAAATCTACTGAATTGTCTGGAAGTTTCTTTAATTCTTCAATACAATCCCCAGCGATTATCTTATTTTCATACTCTTTTAAGATGTTCTCTTTTTCCATAGTGTTAGTTAGTTTTTTCATTTTTAAATATCTTTGTTTGATAACTCAATAAGAGTTAGCCACTTGTTAGGAACATTTAATTTGTCTTTTAATTCTGGGATTGCTAATTCATAAGGACAGCAGTTTATAGTTTGATGTTTGGTTATGAAGTTATAATAAATTTCATATCCTTTCAAAATAGCGTTTGCAGAACTTATTGAACCATGAAAACCACGCATAGTTTTAGTCCTTGCTCTTAAAGAATTATGAAGTCTTTCAATAGGATGATTAAATCCCTCGCCTTTAGAAGCATTAGTTTTATTATGCTCTACTCCGTAAGTTGCTGTTTTATTGTTATAAGTGTATACACTTCTAATGGATTTTCCATAAGCTAACCATCCATCTGTCGTTATAACTTTAATTTGATTTTCTGTCTTGTTTTTTATTGCTTTTATAATCTCTTTGACTTCTTTTTGACTTCTGTTCTTATAGTAATTGGAAGCAACCAAAAATTTAGTTTTAGGGCAAACGGAATCAATAAACCAATTAACCTCTATTCCTCTTTTTTGAGTATGGCTTTTTCTTCTGTGATACTCTACTTCATCTACTTGGACTTCTTGACCAACATTTAATTTTAAAGAATTTGTAAATTTTGAGATTAGTTTAGAATATTTCAAAATCCACTTATAGATTGACTTATGGCTTGAATTGTGAGGATAAAATGCTTGTAAGTGTTCTTGGACTTTTCTTGTTGAAACCCCCCTGTAGAATAGGTCTAAACATAAAGTAATCTTTTGAGGGGAATTTCGCATCCTATAAAAACCATCATTAAGACTAAAATATTTGTTGCAGTCTTTACAGTAATATCTTTGAACAAATCCACGATTCTGTGTTTTTCTCTTGCACCATTTGATTACATTCTCACTTGAACATTTTGAACACTTTATTTTGTTTTCCATACATATATTCGGATACCGAACTATATAAACCTTTCGGTATCCGAACAATAGTAGAAATATTTAAATACTTATATATTATATATAATTATACTAAATATATTAGTAATTATAATGAATTAAAATGAGCGAAAAAGAAATGGAATTTGAGAATATTTGGGCGAGGTATGGTCTCAAAGATAGCCCTTATAATGTAAAAGCATTAAGCTTGATTGGAAGCTTTGACATTAAAGAAGTTTTTTGTGGTAGAGAAGAAGAATTAAAAATTATGGGGAATAGGATTCATTCAACAGAATCTTCAAGAACTGCTATTGTGGGTGATGTCGGAACAGGGAAAACTACCTTTGCTAATTATCTTAGATGGTTGTTAACAAGAAAGAATATAAAAGAAACAAAATTCTTAACAATTGTTGAAGAAATAAAAGTAAGAGAGGACTGGGATTACAATAAATTTTTAAGAGAAACTCTTTTTGAGGTTTATAATTCTTCAAAAATATTTAATTGGGAAGCACATGGAATAAAATTAAAAACTTTAGATATAATCAGAGATAATCTTGATTTATTCTCTACAAGAAATATTGAATTAAAAGAAGATGAAATAAAAATAAATAATCAAGAAGAGAAAATAAAAAATAATATCCCCTCTGAACTTTTAAGAAACTGGTTTTTACAACTATGCGAAGAAATTAGGGGGTATAATAAAATTCTAATATTTCATTATAACAACCTTGAATCTATGCACCCAGAAAAGTTAAGCAGTTTATTTATGTCTATAAAAGAATTAATACAAATTCCAAAAACACACTGGTTTTTTCTTGGACCCCCAGAAATTCTATCCACTATTGAAAATAGACCACAAATATATTCAATTTTTCATCATCATTTAATGTTAGAACCACTATCTGAAGATGAAGTATTAAAAATTCTTGAAAAAAGATGTGATTTCTTGAAAGAAAAAGATGTAACTTATATTAAACCTTATGATGACGACACCGTTAGAGAATTACATAAAAAACTTAATGGGAATATAAGGTTTATTTTTAAATTACTTGAGGATACCACTTGTTTTTTACCTTCTCCCAATTCTAAAGCCACCATACATGAAATTAATGCAATACAAGAAAAAGAAAAAAACAAAATATTAAGTCGTTTAAATGAAAATCAACAGAAAATAATTGCTTTGCTTATTGAAAGAGGGGAATTAACTTTAACAGAATTATCTGATGGTGTAGATATAAAACCTCAAAACTTACAAAAAGACTTAAGAGAATTAAAAACAAAAACATTTGTAACTTTAAGAGAAAATCCAGATGATAAAAGAAGTAAATTAGTGAAATTATCTCAAAATACCTATTTGAGTTTTGTATTTTCACGAACAGATTAATAATCACAAGTTTCAATAACTTAAGATAAAAAACTTAGTGTAGGAAAGGGAGTCCCCCCATTGTTCGGGGGAACCTCAATCCGTTGGAGAACCCGAAAACGTTTTGTGTGTTGTAGGGTTCTCTGATTTTGCCTTAATTATAATTTTTTGATTTTATTATTCTTTAAATCTCTTTCTATTGTAATTTTATCTTTTTCAACATTAATTTTTAGTTCTTTTTCAAGAAGATTTGTTTCTTCAATTTTCTTTGGAAGATTTATTTTGTACTTATAATAAACAGAATCACCAACTTTCTTATCAATTGATTTCATAATTTTCATAAAATAATTAGGTATCCGAAGTTTTTAAATCTTTAGATGTCTGAAAATCTAAAACTTAGAATGTATTTCTGGGATTTTCTTTAACTCTGAAATAAAGTAATTAAGATTTTCTTGTTGGTCTTTTTTCCTTTCTTGAACAACCTTGTCAAAATCTAAACCAACTAAATTACAAAACTCTTTTCCAGTCATAGCCGAATTTTTAGGAAGTAACCCTTTAGCTCCTTTTTCTATTTGCTCGTGAGAAGTTGCATTAAAACTACAATAGAACACCGAAACATCTTGCTCTTGGAGTTTATGAGTCATGATTAGGTGTTTTTTAGCGGTTAATAAACTCTCAACTTCTCCAGCTACTTTTTTAGTATCAAAAGTATCTCCGTCTTTAATTTCAATTAGCATGAACTTTTTATCTTTCTCTATAACACAATCTATAATTATATCGTGTCCGTCTTTTATTCCTTTAAAGACTCTATTTTCCTTGTTTATCTGTTGTATAGAAATTCCATGGGTATCTTTTATTTTACTGGCTAAAATAACTTCTAATTCATTACCAGTTGAGATAACAGCAGATTGAACCTTGCTCATTAACATACCCAATTGCCTGTTTCCAAATAATCTTTCGTATCCAGAAGGAGTCTCATTCTCCCCTCTACCTTTTGCATTACTAATTAAAGCCATGAAAAAGTTAGAACTTGAATACTTTTAAGACTTTCTACCAACCGTTAAGGTAACAATGTACTTCCTTGCGCACATTTATAAACCCCCATTTATTAAATAATCGTACCAAAGAACG
>CAYPSK010000049.1:0-4407 GCA_964413705.1 Candidatus Woesearchaeota archaeon
CAAGTTCTTCTTCAAGACTTTTTTTATTATCTGAAAATTCTATCTCAAGATTTAAAAGTTCTTTTATTTTTTTCTTCATAACCTGCTGGATCATCTCTTGAACCTTTTGTTTTATAATTAATTTGTTCTCTTTTAGGTCAACATTTTTTTCATCTATGCCAAACATCTCTAGAATAACATTTGCTTTTTCTTTTATGTCTTCTATTATCTTTAGGATTTTATAATCATAAAATAAATCTTTTCCAGCCAGTGGATGATTCATATCAATTATGACTCTGCCACCATTAATTGAAACAACCTTAGCGACCATGCCATTAACATTCACAAACATTCCTCGCTGAGGCATCTCTTCAAATGAAGTCAATGGAACTGTTCTTATAAGTTTTGCATCCCGATTTCCATAAGCTTCTTTTACTTTTATTTCGAGATGAACTGTTTTTCCTGGTTCTTTGCCTTCTAAATCTTTATCGAGGGCTTTTAGGACCATCTCTTGGCCAATACATAATCTGACTGGTTTGAACTTACCTTTTGTTTTTTCATCAGCTAGACCAGATTCTTTTGCTTTTTCAAAATTAGTAGTATCGAAGATAGGGCCCTCTTTAGAATCTATCCTGCCAATGAAGTCAAGTTCAATAAAATCGTTTTTATTGGTCATCATTTTTTGTTATTTTCTGCGTTTATATTTTCTTAAGAAAAAGAAGGGTTTTAAATGTTTTTAAATCGAATTTAAACTTTTCTTTTCTTCATTTTCAAGTTAATACAAAGGAAAAGTTTAAATATTACGGACTTTTCGCCATTTTATGGAATGGCGGAAAGAACTTGATAAGGATATAGGGCAATATGTTGAAGACTTAATCAAAAAGACTACTTTCTTTCCAGCATATAAGAATTCAGACAAGCCTGCAAATGCCCAGATATGGACTGCAATGGGCATCATGGCGAGAAAAATCTATGAACAAGAGCTTAAGATTCGTCTTCTGGAGGGTGTTTTAAAAGAGATTGCTCCTAAAAAAAGCTCTAAAACAAGAGAGGAAATAAAAGAAGCAAGAGCTGAGGTCGAAAGAATCATGAAAGAGATAGCAAGAGGGAAGCCAATACAAGTCTCTCATCCAAGAGTTCCAAGACCAAAAAGGCAGACAAGCATGGTCTTTCCAAAGTTGAAAAGAACAAACAAGAAAGGCAGAAAAGATGAAATGAGGGCAATTAAAGAGAATATCAAGAGGAACTTCTAAAAAGCTAGTTTTTATCATATTCTAAATTATTTCTTGATAATACAAAAAATTAATTTTAGCAAAGGTTTAAAAATTAATTTTTTCTTGTAGTTCATGGCAAATCTAGTTGATGCAAACAATGTCAAGTGTGGAAACAATATCCTAATTGGTGGCATTGCTTGCACTGTCAAGAGCATAGATATAAGCAAGAGTGGAAAACATGGCGCGAGTAAGTGCAGAATCGAAGCTATTGGGATAATTGATAATAAGAAAAAGATTATCGCAGTTCCTGGCTCTGAAAGGTTTGATGTGCCGATGATTGAAAAGAAGCGAGCCCAAGTCCTTGGAATCAATAAAGAGACAGGCATGGCAAATATCATGGACCTTGAAACATTTGAAAGCATAGAAATAAAGGTTGCTGATGAATTACTTCAGGATATAGTCGAGAACCAGAATGTTGAATACTGGGATGTTGATGGAAAGAAGATAATAAAGAGACTTATATAATACTAACATTTATAATTTTAAACAATAAATAATAACAAAATATAAAACATGGCAGGAAAAATAGAAGCTGCGCAGGCAAGACTTTTCAAGAATGTCTTTGTATGCAAGAACTGCGGAGCCAAGATGAGAGTTGAAGCAAGAAAAATAGCTGAAGGAAAAGTAAGATGCAGAAAATGCCTTGGAAAAGTTTTCAAGCCAAAAAGCAGAAAAGTTGTCAAGTAAAACTGAGAGTTAAGCTATAAAAAACTAAATAAAGGATTTTGGTGCCTAAGCACAACGTTGCAAAATCCAAATACATAAAATTAAAAAATGAACAGAAAAAGAACTAAAAGATCCAGGTTGAGAGGAAGCAGGACAGCTGGGACTGGCTCTAGACAGAATTACCGAGGAAAAGGCCATCGCGGAGGAAAGGGAATGGCTGGAACAGGAAAAAGAGCTGGACAAAAAAGACTCTGGATCCTGAAAAATGCGCCTGATTATTTTGGAAAACATGGTTTTAGAAGCAGGCGTGAAAAAATCAGAGGCATCAATGCAGGGTTCATCAATGATAAAATTGAAGTTCTGATTAAAAAAGGAAAAGCCAAAAAAAGCGGTGATGGTTTTGATGTTAATATGAAGGGCTTCAAGATTCTGAGTTCTGGAAAAGTCAATAAAAAACTTTTTATCACGGCTTCTGGTTTTTCAAAAACAGCTGAAGAAAAAGTCACCAAAGCCGGTGGATCTATCAAAATATAATAATAAAGGAAAAAGAAAAAAATGGCTCTAAAGGATTTATTATTGAACTTGCCTGAAGTTCAGGGTCCTACTGAAAAAAAACTGGAGTTCAGCAAAAGACTAAAGTGGACTTTGATTATTCTTGCTTTCTTTTTCATTCTTTCAAATATTCCTTTGTATAAGCTTGAAGCAAGCGCCCTAAGCCAATTCGAGTTCTTATCAATTATCTTTGGTGCGAGCTTTGGCAGCTTAATGAGCCTGGGAATAGGACCAATTGTTACTGCATCTATTGTATTGCAGCTTTTGGTTGGTTCAAAATTATTGAATATTAATCTGCAGGAAAAAGAAGGAAAAAGACTTTTTGAGGGATTGCAAAAGACACTATCCTTATTTTTTGTTGTTTTCGAAGCACTGATTTATGTGCTTATGGGCGGAATCAGGGCTATTCCTGGATTTGAATGGATTGTTATTCTTCAGCTGATTCTTGGAGGGATAATGGTCCTGCTTATGGATGAAGTTGTTTCTAAGTATGGGTTTGGTTCAGGAGTCAGCTTGTTTATAGTTGGCGGAGTTGCCTGGCAGTTATTCACTAAGGCATTTGGTTTCATAGGCCAAGGAAGAATTATCCAGCCAACAGGAAAAGTTTTGGTCTTGATAAATTCTTTGATTAATCCAAGTAGCCCTGGATCAGTAATCACTGCAAGTGTTGCTTTCGCAGCTATTGCTGCAACAGTCATTGTTTTCTTTGTTGTTGTTTATACACAATCAATTAAAGTTGAAGTGCCTCTATCTTTTGGAAGAATTCGCGGGATGAATATAAGATGGCCGCTGTCTTTTTTCTATACAAGTAATATTCCTGTTATTTTAACTGCTGCATTGCATGCAAACTTGCAACGTGTTGCAACGCTGGCAGAGAATGTCGCAAAAAAAGCTACTTTCTTAGGACATTTCAGCAACGGGGTTGCTCAGTCTGGACTCGCTTTCTGGCTCTCTCCACCTTCAAGCGGTATAATTGAACCTATAATCAAAGGATCTTTACAACCTGTGATGCTTGTTCAATCACTATTTTATATCTTGTTCATGATTGCAGGATCAATAATGTTTGCAGTATTCTGGGTCAAAACATCTGGAATGGATGCTTCAAATCAAGCTAATCAGATATCATCTAGTGGATTACAGGTTGCTGGATTCAGAAGAGACCCGAGAGTCATTGAATCTATTTTATCTAGGTATATAATGCCTCTGACAATCATGGGCGGAGCAGCAGTTGGTTTGATTGCTGCTTTAGCAGATATCACTGGAGCACTTGTGCGGGGAACCGGGATTCTGCTTTCAGTCATGATTCTATATAAAATGTATGAAGATATTGCCCAGCAGCATGCAATGGATTCAAGTCCCCTAGCAAGAAAATTTGTTGCAGCACAGTAATTCTTATTTTCTTTGAAACAAAAGATTTATAAACGTATGTTATTATATTATAACATATGTTACAAAAAAATAACAGATACCATCTTTTAAAAGTATTTTTAGATGAACCTCTTGAAAGTTTTAGGCTTAGAGAGTTAAGCAGACTTTCTAGCATATCTCCAGTTTCTGTTATAAACTATTTAAGTGAGTTTGAAAATGAAAATCTAATCAAGAAATATGTAAAAAGGAATATCCCTTTTTATCAGGCAATCAGGGATAATGAGAAATTTATTCTTTATAAAAGAATTAGCATTTTTTATGAATTATATGAATCTGAATTAGTGGACTTTTTATGGGAGAAGCTTTCTCCAGAAGCAATAATCCTTTATGGAAGTCATGTTAAAGGTGATGCAGTAGAAACTTCAGATATAGACCTTTTTATTATTGGTAAAGAAAGAGAAATTAATCTTGAGGGCTTTGAAAAAAAATTAAATAAAAAGATTCATTTAATGTTTGAAAAAAATGTTAAAAAAGTTCCAAGAGAATTATTAAATAACTTGATAAATGG
>CAYPSK010000050.1:0-4387 GCA_964413705.1 Candidatus Woesearchaeota archaeon
ACTGGGAAAGAATTAAAGCAGGAACTAAAGAATAAGAATAAAGCATATGCAGAAGCTTTAAAAAAAGGAATAGTCTTATTTGGGCAGGAAAATTTCATAAAATTCATTAAAGGAATGTCACAATCATGAAAAATGCAGGAATTTTTGTGATGCCGAAAACAGGAGGTTTTCAAGCATGAGCAAAGAAATTAAAGAATGCTTTGAATCAGCTAGGAAAGATGAGCAAAAAGGAAAGAAGCATAAAGGATTACTTCTTGTTGAGCCATCTATGAAAAAAGCAGAAGAATATTTAGACAAGGCTAGAGACAGTTTGAGATTTTGCGAGATATGCAAGAAAGCAGGCTCAGATTATAAAATTCTGGAAGAATGGTACTATTCACTATATTATTGTGCTTTGGCTATTCTATGCAAGTTTGGGGTAGAAACAAGAAGCCAAAGATGCACAGCATTATTTATTAAATATGTTAAAGAAAAAGGATTAATTGAATATGATGACGAGTTCATCAAGAAGATTATCGTTTACAAAGAAAAAGAAAATAAAAGTGCTGTTGATGAAAGAGAGGAAGCCAGATATGGCTCAAATATAAAAATAAAAGAAGTAGAAAAGCAATACGATGAAATGATGACCCTATGCAAAAGGGCTGTGTCTCAAGCGCAGGATATTGTACTCTCAAATAAAAAGTATGAGATCCCTAAAGAACTTCTATAATTTTTGAATTGCTTCTTTTTTGTAGGAGTATAATAAAACTGGAATCTTATTTGAACTGAGAACTTTGTAAATTTGATTTTTAATCGAAGCTATCTTTAGAGAATAAGTGGTACTACTACTTATACTACCACTAGGACTACTACTTTAATATAGGTTAACTACCACTAAAAAAAGCAATAATCAATGTTTAAGGTAACTTGTACACAAAAATGTATGGGAATTTATAAAGGGTTATACAGAAATATGTATAATCTTCTTTTGTTTAGAATGCATTAAAAAGAATTAAAAAATCAATCTTTATCTAATTCCCAGCCCTTTTCTTGATAGAATGCCCTAATTCTTTCTTGAGTTTGTTGCGCAAATGTAAAATAATATTTGTCTGAAAGAATTGTAACTATAGAATGTGTCATCCCCCCAGAACTGTCAGAACCTTGAATAACTATGGGTAAAGTAGCTGCTGTTTCTAAAACATCAGGCCGGTTAACTTGATAAATAATTGGTCCAAAGTCTTTGGCAGTAGGGATTTGTCTATATCCCATCCCTTCCATCAATGTTTCAAATCCTTCTTGACCACTACCCTGATGGTCTGCTTTACAAAAATAATCATCTAATCTTTTCATAACCATCTTTAGAAGAGAATTTATCTATTTTTAAGGATTATGGCATTTACTTTCAATAAAGATATCAAAATTAAGGCGTTAGTCCTTTCATATCCTTAATCAACCACATCAATATAGGCAGTGGCTGTCCAGTTTTCTTTAAATCTTTTAATGCATTTTCAAGTTCTTCATAAGTTCTGTAATACACTGCATCATAAGAGAATTTTGAGTATTTCTCTCTTAACTGGTTAAATTCATCAATTATCTCTTTTCTGAGTCTTAAGAAACACCAAGCTTGACTAGACTCTTTATAATATATTCTTCCTTTGCTTTTTATTATTGTCTTAGGAAGTATAACTTCACGAAAGATTTTTTTATCAATTTTCACAGAAACCATATAATCACCCCCGTTTTACATAGAAAATAAACAACAACCCCCCGCACAAAACAAGGGGTTGGCATGTTACATGCCCTCCTTAAAGAGAATACAGAGAGGAATCTTAAATACAATAAAATTAAAATGAAATAGAACTGACCTTATTTTCTCATTCTCCAAATTGCTCTGAAGCTTGATCATGTTTATCCTATCAGACTCTTTATCGCCATCTAGGGTTTTTGTTATCTTTAAACATATATTTTGCAGTATATATAAAGCTTTCGGATAGTATCACTGGAGAATGACATAATAAGAAAAGTTTAAAAGACTTAAAGTCTTATTTTATGAATCGCCCATTTTTTAAAACTATGAATCTAAGGACATACTCTTGCTTCTTTGTCACCTAAAACTACTTGATTGCTCATATTCCACAAAAGTGCAGAAGCAATTCTATCTGATCCCAGCATAACTTTTGTTGAGGCATATTTCTCAATTTCTTTTTTAAATTCAACTTTTGATTTATGTGAGGCCTCTTCAACGGAATTTCCTTTTAATATTGAAATGCTTACTCTGTTTGAAGGTTCAAGAAAGGAATTAGCAATATGGTCTTTTAAGGGAGTTGCTTCTCTGTTTCTATCTGTAAATAGGATAAAAGAACGTTTATATCCAATAAAAGATTTTGCTCCTTTTTGAACAGCAGTTTGCCCTAAAACAGAAGCAGAACTGCAAGATATAGCATAAACAATTTTATCTTTCAAAAGAAAATCGTTAACTTCACTTTCTACAAGAACCTCGTTTTTAAAACCGCATATTTTTGTAGGACTTCCATGCCCATTAAATAAGATTACATCTGGAATTTTTTTAGACAAATAACCCTCAACATTTTTCTTATTAACCTCTTTTCCCTGTAAGTCTAGAAAAGAAATGTCTGTTAACTCTTTACTCTCAAGAAGTTTATTGCTCCAAACAAATAAATATTCAGTAACTTTGTCGTGATTTGGTCTTGTTATCAAGCATTTAATCATCTTTGCCTCTTCTCAATTTTGAATTTTAGAAATAATTCCTTCTTTTAATGCTTTAAGGTAATTCAATTCCATTTCAATTATTATATTTCCAGTTTCATCTTCTTTTTTAACATGTTCTATGATTTCATCCATACTCATTGGCTCACCAGAGGTATCTCCTATTGCTATTTCTATATTCTCTGGAAGTTTTGAAGACATAAGTCTGTACAAAACCAATTCTTTCAATTCAGGATCTGTTCTTTCTTTTTGTTCAGCCATTTTATATTAAGTTCATTTTAATTAATTTATCTAAAATTATTTCACCGATTTTTGTTTCTTGTTCTATTTCAATAAAGGCAATATCCCAGCTTACGGGATCTTTTTTTACTTTATTTTCACTTTTTGCATCCTCAAGCACAATTATCGTATTTTTCCTTTCATTCAAAGGCAAATTCTGATAAACTTTCATAAATCTGGTCTTATCTTCTTCTTTCATACTTTATACAATAAATTCAAATTTTTAAATGCTTTGTATTACATTTAATCAAGGTATATTTCGTAGGAATAATTTCTTAAAACTATCTAATAGAAAAGGTTAAAAGGTAAGCAATATTCTCATTTTTGAGGTGGTGTTTACCAGAAACCTAATTCTGATATTAATAAAATGCCATTTTGTGCTCAATGTAAAAAACCAATAACCTTGGGAGACCCATTCTGTAAGAATTGTGGAAGGAAATTAGGTCAAAAACCAGTTTCTCAAAAAGTCACCCAAAAAGAAGACAAAGTATCTGGGCTTGTGGTTGGTTGATTGTTTGGGTAATAGGACTAATTTTATTTATTTTCATTTATCTGTTAAATATAGGGATATCAACTATTGGTGAGATAAACTATGTAGGACTTATATATTACGCAATAGGAATGATTCTTCTTGTAGTAGGATACTGGGGTTGGTTAACTTACCTTTTCTTCGCAAAGAAAAAACTATTTGTTAAAGTAAATAATGGATTACTTTGGATGGTGATTATATTTAGTTCTTTAAATCTAATCTTCTTTATTTTGAGGGGTTATATTCTGGATTACGATTCTTTCAGCCAGATAATTGGTATTATAGGGATTAGTATTTTATGGTTAATTTATTTTAATAAATCTAAAAGAGTTAAGAATACTTTTGTTAGATAAAGAAAAAGGTTTAAATTTTATTTAATAGAAAGGATTTTATAAATCACCCATTTTTTAAAAACTAAAAATTTTATCTATAATTTCCATGATACACATTGTAATCAAATATTGACTGTTCTATCAATCTTAAGACAATGGTGAATACTGCCCCGCATAAAAGATAAAGGAGTCCACTACCCAAGTCTTTATTGATAGCGACAAATCCCCCCATTATTACACTCGCTGTTGAAGTTGTTAACTGAGTTAACTTAAAAATTGTTGTATCTATCATTTTATAATCTTGCAATCTTTCCAGCATCAGTTAGCTCAATACCTTTTTCAGTAGAAATCAAGTCCATATCTTTTAGTTCATCAATTGCCCTGTAAAGCATAGCAGTAGAAAGGTCAATTTTTTGTGCTAAGTCTGAAATGCTTTCATATTTTTTACGGTCTATTTCTATTAAAATTTTCTTTTGGCTTTCAGTAAGATTAAAACTTAATCTAGGAAGATAAACAATAGAGCTTTTATCTTCTTCTGGAT
>CAYPSK010000051.1:0-4296 GCA_964413705.1 Candidatus Woesearchaeota archaeon
AGAAAGGGGCTTGCCCCTTCTTCTTAAAAGGCTAGTGCTCTAACCGAGCTGAGCTACGGGCTCATACCAAACAAGGTGTAAATGTAAATTTATAAAGTTTCTTGTTGGAATGATTTAGATAATCTTCTTCTTTTCTAAGAAATCCTTAACTATGTTGAAGATAAGTTCATGACCTTTTGAATTTGGATGGCAACCATCAGTCAATAATCTTTTATAATTTATTTTTATAGCCTGATTGAATATATCTATAAATAAGACCCCTTCTTTTTTACAGATGTCTTTTATAGCTTGGCTGTATTTTTCTATTTCTTCATTGGTATAAGTAACTTCTTTGTTCCAAGCAACAGGCATTGTCTTAGATTCATCAACAGGAAAAGGCCCAATAAATGTTAGAGAACAATGTTTGCTCTTTATTTTATGAATAATTTCTCTTATATTCTCTTGGAAGCTTTTAATATCTACCCAATTCTTCGATTTTTTTGGTTTTATAATTGCAGAATCATTTGTTCCTATTGAAATCAAGAGGGTATCTGTTTTTTCTTCAAAAAACTGACTTCTTGCATGCATCTCTTGCTCAATTCTTTTGATTAAAAAATCGGTTTGATTTCCAGAAACTCCCAGGTTGTAAAGTAGAATATCTTCAGGATATTTTTGTTCTAGATATCTTCTTAATCTTTGGACCCAACCGCCTTCAGAATCCCAGCAACCATAGGTTATGGAATCACCGAATGCTATAATCTTCATTTTAGTCTTTAAACATGAACTTGTCGACTTGTTTTTTGGCAAGTTCTCTCTTTTTTTGATGTTCTTTGAGGAAGGCATTTATTTTATCAACTAGGTAGGACTTGAGTTCTCCTGTCAAAAGCTTGCCTGACTTGTAATCATCATGAATCTTCTTGAGTTTCTTGTCATCTGACTCAAAGAAATAATTAAGCCACTGGTATGCAACATCAACATCTGGGTTTCCTCCTTTTTTCCTATGCTCTTCAATTGAGGCCTGGCCTCCTGAAAAAGCATGTTTCATAATCTTCTTTTTAACTTGTTCAGGGCTGTCTGTTGTCCAGATTGTTGAATCTGGGTCAGATGTTGACATCTTTCCTCCATAGACTTTGAGTCCTGAAAGGAACTTGCTGTGCATAATCGATGGTTTATAATAGCCGAGTTTAGGTAGAACATCTCTAGCTATTCTAAAATGAGGGTCTTGATCTATGCCTAAGGGAATAAGACAAGGGATGTTTTTTTTAGCTAGAACACTTGGAAGAAATGCTGGGACTGCTTGCATTGCTGTGAAGAAGATTGAGCCTACATTGGTTTCATTTGTGAATCCAAAGACTGCTTTAGTTGTTGAGAAGGTTATTTTCTTTGCAACTTTAATTGCTTCAGGATATAATGTTCTTGAGTTTTTTGTGTCAACAATTATATGTGTTTTTTTAGGGTCAAAACCTAGGGCAATTATATCTAGTATATTGTCTTGTGTTAATTTATTTACTT
Organism: Candidatus Woesearchaeota archaeon; assembly: GCA_964413705.1. GTDB lineage: Archaea > Nanobdellota > Nanobdellia > Pacearchaeales > UBA284 > JAPLYB01. Next base: position 1,492 of record CAYPSK010000051.1, read on the forward strand.
GCTCAAGTTCAAGATCTGGGCGAAACATGAATTTTTCATCATCTGTCAACTGGAACCATAAATCAACTTTAAATTTTTCTTGGATCCACTGGGTCAGTATCCAGGGCAACAAGTGTCCAATATGTGTTCCTCCTGAAGGGCCTCTTCCAGTGTATAAGAAGAATTTATTTCCTTTTTCATATTCATTTAATATAAAGTCTAAGTCTCTATGAGAAAAAAACACTCCTCTTGAGAGCATGAAATGCAGGTCTTTGGTATGTTTCTTGATTCTATTTAATAGGGCTTGGTTAATTGCTTGGATTCCGAATTCTTTCATAAGTCTTTTATATTCTGTATCATCTAAAACTCCCCTGACTTCATAGGGTGTTACCTTTACCTCATTTTCCATGTTTTGTTAAGAAGAAAGATTTTATAAAGGTTTCTTGGCACAAATGAGATATAAACAAATAAGAGGTATATATAATCTGAAAAATTTATGCGCTTTAGTTGCTCTAGTGCGTTTTGCAGATTATTAAAGAAGTAGTATAAATTAAACAGCTTTTATCACATAGCTCAAAAATGAAACACACTGTTAAGATAACTTTAATTATTATTGTGGCTTTCTTGATTTCTCAGCTGATTGGGCTTTTGATGTTTCAGTTGTATGATCAGAACTTTGGAAAATCATATCAAGATAAGGTTCAAGAACTTAAAGATAAGAATATCTCCCTTCCTAGTGCGCCAAATGCAACTATAATGGATTTTGTGTCTGCTCCTGTTGAGGCTAAAGAGCCGATTGATTTTATTAAACTTGCTATAAATCTTCTGATTGCCATTGCTCTGGCAATTGTGTTGTTTTTTGTCTTGACAAGAATAGGTGTTGTTCCAGTATTGAAAGGATGGTTTTCATTAGTTATATTTATCTGCCTTTCAATTGCCCTGACTTTGTTATTATATCCTTTGCTTGGGCATCATCTATTAAGAATAGGGGGTTTAAGATTTTCTTTTGCTGAAGTTATTGGAATTCCTCTGGCAGGGGTCTTGACTTATTTTAAGATATTTAAGAGGCAATTATTAATCCATAACTTAACTGAGCTTTTTATCTATCCTGGATTTGCAATTGTCTTGCTGCCTATTTTAAATGTTGTTGTTGCAACTGCTTTGCTTCTTGCAATCTCAATTTATGACATTGTCTCTGTGTGGAGAAGCAATTATATGGTGGGGCTTGCGAACTTTCAAGTAAAGCATCTTAAAGTATTCAGCGGATTTTTTATTCCTTATATTGGGAAAGGAGACAGAGCAAAGATAAATGCAGCTAAATCTTTAAAGTCGAAAAAAGAAAAAATGTCAAGACTTCAGAAAATAAAAGTTAGGGTTGCAGCTCTTGGCGGAGGAGATATTGCAATTCCAATGGTTTTCTTGGGAACTATCTTTTTAGCTTATGGTTTGATTGCTTATTTCATTGTCTTGGCTTTTATCTTAGCAGCTTTAGCAGCCTTATTATTTACAGCCAAGGATAAAGCCTATCCTGCAATGCCCTATCTCGCAGCCGGGGCATTAATCGGATTGTTCATCGTGCTGTTGATTTTTGCGTAAAAATGAAAGAAGAAAAACAAAAAGATCAAGAAGTTAGGCCAGGAAGATATCTTCATTATAAGGGGAAGTTTTATGAAGTGATTGGAGTCGGTCATCATTCTGAAATCCTAAAAAATTAATTCAAAAGAAATTAATTTTTGGGATGTTCAAGAACATGTTCTGTTCTTGCACACATTTGAAGAACTTGTATTTTATCGAGCATTATTTACATCTCCTGAATTTGGGCCAAATGCTTTATGGGTCAGACCGAAAAAGATGTTTCTTGAAGAAATTGAAGTTAATGGCAAGAAAATACCTCGGTTCAAGTATGTTGAAAGTGGGTGATTTAGTATATTATAACAATTGTCTTGGCAATTATGTGTTGAATTCGTATCTTGCCATCTTCTAAAGGAGCATTGTCTCCTTGAGTTATGCAGTACCATCCTTGCTTGTCTGTGCCGATTTTCTTGACTCTATGGGCAATCATGCTTCCATCTTGTTCAAATACAATTATGTCTCCGATATGAACTTGGTCTGAGCTTGTCACAGGGATTTCAATTCCATTTGCAGTTGAATCTAGAACAGGATCCATGCTTTTTGTAGGAGTATAGCTGGCTAGTGAGGCGTCTTTGATGTATATAACAACTCTGTCAGGATATACTTTAATTTGATTCTCTTTTATTGTATCTTCTGGACTTGCTTTTTCAAATAAAGAACTTCCTAAGCTATCAAGTTTTATGAAAGCTGTTGAGCTTCCTAAAGAGTCTAGAATTAAGATTGTTCCAAGGACTAAGGCGATTATTGATAAGAGTATACAAAAAATCCATTTGAATTTTGGCTTCATTATTTAGGGTCATCTCTTATTTGGTTATTGCCCTTATATTTTGTTGTAACTGACAAATTAAGACAGAATAATAAAAAAAGAGGATTTATAAGTATTTGACTATTCTAATATATATGATACAAAATATATATTAAAATAGATAAATCGGCGCCGGCCTCTTAGAGATAAGGCGCGATTTGCACCAAAATTAAATTATGCAGGATATCAAAAGACTTAAAAAACAATTTATCTTGATTTTATCAGCCCCATGTAGCTCAGGCATCGAGTCGATAAAATTGACTTGTGGAGAAATGGCTAGAGCACCTGGCTGTAGACCTATGCTTAATGCACGGAGAATCAGCATATGCTCATGCTTATTCACTCGGCAAAACCCGGGGGATCGGCGGTTCGAATCCGCCCATGGGGAT
>CAYPSK010000052.1:0-4257 GCA_964413705.1 Candidatus Woesearchaeota archaeon
CGAGATACAGCTTTTTCTGGACTTTCATTAACCATCTCCAGAAAGCACTAAACCCCTTTAGATCATCTATACTCTCCCCCTTAAGAACCTCGTAGGCAACACTTTCCTTTAGATTAAGAAGGTTATTTACCCCTGCCTTTTCTAGCATTGTAATCAGTTTAAGTAAACGCGTTTTTCTTCCATTAATCGTATTATAATGACTTCCCTTTTCTTCTAACATAGATAAATGCTTCATAATCAAATCAAAATTTTTAGGAGAAATACCCTCGACTCCTGTGTCAGCAGTTCCTTGCTTCCATCTCTCAAATCTTCTCTGATTATTGTATACGTCCTTGATCATACAGTCTATAAGAATAAGGTCTTTTTAAACTTTGTTGTGCACCATCTATGCACCATGCGAGCACAAATTAGTGAATCACAATCGCTTTTTAAATCTTTTTCCAAGAAAAAGGAGATTACAAACTTAATTTTGATTGTCTTTTAGAATAATGATCTTAAGATCTCAGTTTAGTAGGAGGATAGTCTCTAGTTGCATCTAAAACCGAATTTAATGTTTGTAATAGGGCATTATACCCTCTTTGAAGTTTTTCTTTTTCTTTTTCTTTTGTAACTTCTCTCATACTTACCTGAATACTATCTAATTGACGAGATCCAATAAGTGCAGCAATCCTAGCTCTAGACGAATCTATTTTACTTGAAGCGGCGTATAATTGTTGTTCAGCAGATGTAGCATGTTCTTGTGTTGATTCTATGCATCTTTCAGTTAGACGAAAAGCGCGAGAAGGAAGCTTAGGGCGAGCACACTGTGGATCTGCAATATAAAGTAAGGGGGCTAGTACTGCTAATGCAAAAATAATTGGAGTACACACATCATCTCCCATTTTAGTTTTCTAAGATATCTAATTTACTTTTCATAATTATACAAAAAAAGCAGAGTTTATAAATCTTTTTATTTATTACTACGATAAAGTAATAATTTGGCCTCTTTGAATATTTTATAAAATTTCCTATGAAGAATTGCCATCGCTCCAATCATGAACCACCTGAGATTTTTAGTGCATAGGCCGAAGCCTATGCACAATCACCTAAAAGCATGATAAATTTTGATTATTTAAATCTTCTTTTTAAGGGATTTTTATAATCCTTCTCTTACTCTCTCAAGAAAAACTTCAGGCCGTGTCTCTAAGAAGATTTTGCTCCTGAACTTGTTCCTTAGAAGGTATTCTAAGAAATGAGTTATATGGGTATCGCTTGAGACTAAGAAGGGATAACCAAAATGAACATCAACACCTAGTGAGGCAAAGAACATTCCTATTGCAAGTGATTTTTCAGAGAGTGGCATTGGGCATGAAACAAGGAAAGGCATGTTTGTCAGTTGTTTTTTATAACTGAATGTACTTGAGGCTTCTGTTATTTTTTTGAACAGCTCTGCAACTCTTGAATTATTTACACAAGAACCTAGATGAAAGATTCTTTTTCCATCTAATAATCCTCGTTTTCCTAATTCAAATGCAATACAGCCAGTTGTCAGAATTATATAGCTTTTGCTCAGGGTTTTTATTGCAGAAATCCAGGCATCTTTGTCTTGATTATTTACTCTAGGATTTACGCATCCGACAAATGCAATCACTCCTTTAAGCCTCTTATTATGAATAAGTTTTGCAATTTCTTTAGGTTTGATTGGAAAGTTATGTTCTGTGAATCCTACCATGACTTTTTTTGGAGTTTCTTTTTGATTTATTTTCATGTTTTTTAAATTATGTTTTCTGAATTTTTTGTTTCTTCTTGCAATTTCAATGACTAGTTTAGCAACTTTTTTTGCTTGTGCTTTGTTTTGAATTGGCAAATGAGTAGCATTAGGCATTTTGCATAATTCATTTGTTGTTATCAAGTGTGTGTGGTTGCATTCACATAAATCTGATAGAGAGGGCATTATACACTGGACATCAACAACCATTGCTTCTATCATTCCAGTTGCTACAACTTCTTCTTGCAAAACAAAGTTTGCTGCCATTGGAATGCCATATCTTGCAAGTATACTTGCGCCTGTACAACATACTCCAATGATATTGATATCTTGATTTTCTTTTTTCTTCATTTCATAAGCTAGGGCTTCTGCAAAAATAGGCTCGTGTCCATGGACTGCTATGTTAACTTTATCTGATTTAATGACACTAAGATTTAGCTCTGCTTCCTTGATTTTTGGCTTGCCAAATTCTTTGTCTTCAAGTTCTGTTGCAAGATATAACCCATAATAACCATCGATTATTCCTAGTTTTAGACACCATCCTAAAACATCTTTATAGTCTGCATCTACGCCCATTGTTGAGAGATGAAGTGCTTCTGATATATCTTTGAAGTGCTCAAGATTAATTTTTGGTAGAATTCCTAGATTATTCCAGAGTTTATAGAGATACTTTGGAGATTTCTTTTTTATGTAATTTTTGGGATATTGTTTTTTTAGATAATTCAGAAGATGATATGCATGTCCGCAGTGAGCTGCTGTACCTCCGGCTGTAAATCTTAAGATGTTCCTTGATATAATTAGGTCTTCTGGGGCTCCGCAGACTCCTAGAATTTTATCTGACATGACTCTGCATGGGCCCATTAAACAGTTTTTGCAGCACATGCCTTTCATGCCAATTGGACAGGGCTGCATCAATAATCTATCTTTTAGAAATTTATGACTTGTTGGAGCTTGTTCTCGAATACATGCAAGACACTCTTTTTCCTTTAAGCATTTCTTGCTCTTGCTCGAGCTTTTTGATTTCATCACCATCTTTTTATTAAATTATTATGTAATTAGCTTTATTAAGTTTTTCTTGATTTTATCTTTTTGCCTTTTTTTCTTGTTTTTCCTCTCTTTCTTTTCTCTCTCTTTTTGTATTGACTATGCCAAGCACAAAGTATACTATTGCCATGCTGCCCCATATTATGAAGAAGACAGCAGAGGGCCAGGCTCCACTCATTATGGAATCTAGAACAATTCCTGTTGCGCCTATGATATTGATTATTTGATAGGGTGTAGAGGTAGGGGATAGTTGCTTTGTTGTAATCAGGAGATATGAAACTAATATTAAAGCCATTCCTATCCATCCAGATATTGTTATGATTAACATTTTTGCTTATTTTTCATTTATTGTTTATAATTCTAAGATTTTTTCTTTTTTATTGTTTTTGGATAAGCTTCTTGTTTGTCATCTTTGTCTATTTTTTGAAGTTCTTTTAAATCTTTCAAAAAGGACATGTCTGCATCATTTCCTGGGCGCTTATCCGTTATATTCCACTTTATGCCACTTATAGCTTCTACTTCTTTAGACCCTTTGCATTTATGCACGCTTTTTCCCCCAGTTATACATGCGGTGCAACTAGTTCCTAATTTCTTTCCGCATTTCGGGCATCTCGCTGTAGCTTTCATTTTTAATTTTATTATAGCCAGCCAAATATCAATGCTAGTCCGATTAAGACAAGTATTATTCCAGTTATAAGGTGCATGATTCTTAAATTCTTTTCTCTCCAGCCATAAACATTGTCGACTGTTGAAAATCCGAAGTATATTATGAGGGTTATGATTATCATCGGCAAAATGAAGATAAGATTATATAACAAAAGCCAAGGTATAGATTGTGCTATTTGCAATGGTTCTAGAAGACCGCAGCAGAGTATATATGGTCCAATTGTGCACGGTGTAAGGAATAAAGCACAGAATAATCCGATGATTGCTGCTCCTTTTACAGAGGATATTTTTGCTATCATTTCTTTCATCTTTGGTCTCCATTTTCTAGGAACTTCTGTGACAAATCCGAGGGAGCCGTATTTAAAGAAATCTTTTATATTCATTGCTCCAAGAAGAATTCCTAAAGCTCCGAATATTTTATATATCCAGAGTTTAGCTACTGCTAGTTGGGTTATAGACTTAAATATATTTACAAGAAATAGGCCATAAATAAGGTAAACAATAAACATTGTTGCAATAAAAGCAAGGCCGATTTGAAGTATTTTTTTTCTTTCTCTGGGAAATTTTGTTAAGATACTTACTAAAATAAGAGTTAGAATAGACAATTCGCAAGGGTTTATTGAATCAGCTATAGCTAAACCAATAACACTTGGAATTGTTAAAGATATAGGAGCGACCATTTTTTGTTATTTTAGACAAGATAAATATAGCTTATAAATTTTAACTTTATGGTAATTTCCCAATTTTGTGTTATCCAGAAATAAAGCGCTCTCGGTAACACAGATAAGTTCTTCTGAACA
>CAYPSK010000053.1:0-4253 GCA_964413705.1 Candidatus Woesearchaeota archaeon
CAGGTATTAAATGAAAAATAGCCAAGAGGTATTCACCATTTCTTGGATTTTTAAGCTCTAAATTGACATAGGCTTGCTGTTTGGAATTAAGTGTTTTGAGTAAATCTTTGGATTTCATTTTCTCTTTTTTCTAGTATACTATATCTTTTTGGTTTTAAAAATGTTTTTAAATTCATTTTTAAATAAAAAGATTTAAATACCTTATTCTACTTAAATAAGTAAGTTAAGTAAATGGGTTTAAATCAAGAAATAAAAACAAAACGCTTGAAAAACAGGAGTTTTTCGGCGTGCCAAAAACTAGGAGGTTTTTTAGCATGGTAAATATGACTTTGGCAATTCCAGAAGAATTGCATAAAAAGATGAGGGAATTTTCAGACATAAACTGGGCAGAAGTCTCTAGAATAGCTATAGCCGAAAAATTAAAAAGACTTTTAATTCTCAAGAATTTAGACAAGGCACTTGATAAATCTGCGTTAAGTGAAGAAGATTGTTTGAAATTAGGCGATAAAGTAAAAGAAGAAATGTTAAAAAAGTATAAAAAGAAAGGTTGATAAAAGGTTATATGAAGTTAGTTGTTGATACAAATATTCTTATTTCTTTTTTTAGAGATTCTCCCGTAAGATTTATTTTAATTAATCCTTTTTTGTTTGATATCAAATTTTTTGTTCCAGAATATGGGATTCAAGAATTGTTCAATATCAAAAAATTAATTTTAAGGTATTCTGGTCTTTCAAAATCTCGGGTAGATTTTTCTTTTAGGGAATTAAAAAAGAGTTTGAAGATAATTCCCTCGGAAGCCTTTAAATCGTTTAAAAAAGACGCTTTAAGACTTGCTCCACATGAAAAAGATTTGCCTTTTTTTGCTCTAGCTTTAAAATTAAATTGCGCAATTTGGAGCAATGAACTTGCATTTAAAAAACAATCAAAAGTTAAAGTTTATAATACACTAGAATTAAGAGAAGAATTAAGCATCTCTTAAAATTTTTAAAAATGAACCAAGCACAATTTGAGGCAAAAGTAAGGCAAACTGTCAAGAAGTATAAACTTGTCACAAAAAAAGATAAGATAGTTGTTGCTATGTCTGGTGGAAAAGATAGTACAGTTGTAGCTTATTTATTGAAGAAATTTGGTTATAATGTCCATGCTATTCATATAAACTTGTTAATGGGTAAATGGAGTGATGAGAATGAGGAAGATGTCAGGAAGTTCTGTTCTGAATATAAGCTTCCTTTGCATATTTATGATGTTCGCGATGAAATAGGTTATGCAATGTGTTATGTCAAGAGTATTCTTCAAGATAAAGAAAAGCTTAAGCAGTGTACTGTATGTGGGATAATAAGAAGATGGCTCTTGAATAAAAAAGCAAGAGAGCTAAGGGCTGATAAACTTGCTACAGGGCATAATCTTGATGATGAAGCACAGAATGTCATTATGAATCTGATGAAAGGAAATCCCATGATCGGAGTTAATCTAGGTCCTTTAACTGGTTCAATTCAGGATAAGAAATTTGTAACAAGGATAAAGCCCCTGTATTTTATCAAGGAAAAAGATGTTGAAAAATATTCAAGAGAGAAAGGGTTTCCTGTTCTCTATCAGAGATGTCCTTGTGTCATAGGAGCTCTAAGGCATGAAATAAGAAGAAAGTTAGATGCCCTGGAGTTAAGGGATAAACAGGTTAAAGAAAATCTTGTCAGGAATTTCCTTGTTATCCAGAAAGATTTAAGGAAAAAGGTTGGCAAGGACTTAAGATACTGCAAATCCTGCGGAGAACCATCAAGGAATGAGATCTGCAAGGTCTGTTCTATGTTAGGGAAGATGAGGAAATAGAACAAGACTGCCGAGCACAACGTGTCTTGTAAGAAGAAATTCAGATATAAGTGGTATTTCTTTAGACTCTTTGAGCACGGACTTCAGAGCTTTTTTGCGGCGAATTAATTTGTAATCACCTTTATCTTCTCCACTTCTTTCTCCGTTTTTGCTTGTTCTTTAGGTGCATGAGATACTGGATTTCGTAGTTTTGTAAGCCCATATTCGCCAATAAGATGATTTCCCTTTGTTGTTCTCTTTTGAGCCTAGGCATTTTGGGGTTTTCCCCTTTTATGTACCTTAAGAGTTCTGTTGAGTTGTCAAGCTTTTTTTGATATTCTTGTTGTGTCAGTTGTTGTGTGTGTTGGAATTGCATTTATTTTTCACCTCCTGAAATCCTCAATAAAGTGGTTTTTAAATCGATTGTGAAAAGAACATAGGGAATAAGGATATAGAGTGCAGTTTCATAAAGCTTTTAAATGAAAAAAAGTTTATCGAGGATGGCATTGATTCTACCTCCACAGTGGTTTTTTGCATCTGATTTAATCATAGATTTTTTTAGTTTTATTGTGCTTCTTGCTTTTACAATTATAAGCCTGAGTTATTATAAGATAAGCAAGAACAGGAGCTTCTTTTATCTTGGGATTTCTTTTTTGCTTATATGCTTGGGGCAGTTTTTTGAAATATTCATGAATCTTAAGATATACTATGACTTAACGAATATGTTCCATCTTGGCAATGTAATTATTGCTTCCCATGTTGCTAAGCCCTTGCAGATAGTGAATTATCTTGGGGGGTTGTTTTATAGGCTCTTTGTTTTAATCGGGTTCTATTTTTTATATTATGCTTCAAAGAAAGAGCATAAGATCCAGAAATTTGAGAAATCTTCTAGGTGGAATCATCTGGTAATTGTTTATTTGCTTATAGTTTTGGCTGTGCTGACTTCAACTGCATTCCAGTTTTTTGCCATAACTGTGGCTTTGTTTTCTGTGATTATATTTTTTAATTATAACCGAGTATATAGGGAGACAGGTTCTAAAAATTCCCTTGTTTTAGCAATTTCATTTATCATACTTTTTGTAAGTTATATGGTGCTTGCTTTCGTAACAATGAGTCCAACAACATATATCCTGGCTAATGTTCTTCAATTAGTAGCATTTATAATGCTTTTATATCTGATGATATGTATATTTTACCATGGTAGGCAACTCAAAAAGAACTAGGGTAGATATTATAATGGATATGCTTAAATGTATTTCTGAGAAAAATGGGCAGATAAAACCAACGCACTTGATGTATAAGTCTAATCTTTCTCATGTTCAGATGAAACAGTATTTAGGTGAGATGAAGAGCAAGGGCATGATAAATGAGGTGTTTGAGGGCAAGGAAGGCAAGGGGGAAAAGGATAAAACCAAGAGGCAGATCGCTATAACAAAAAAAGGCAGGGATTTTTTGGTTAATCTGATTAGGATGAGAGAGTTTGAGAAGACTTTTGGGTTGTAAAGGGATAGTTTTATAAGTTTAGCCGGTCCATTATTGTCATGAAAGAAATTTCCGCAAAAGATGCCTTTACCAAGCTTAAACCAGAAATGGTTGTTTTTGTGATTTCTATTGATAAGAAGGGTAAACCTAATGGGATGATTGTAGCTAGGTGCTTGAAGTGTTCAAGAGATCCTCCGTTAATGGCAGTTACAATATCAAAGAATGCAAATACCTATCGTTTGATAAAGGAGAGTAAGGAGTTTGTGATAGCGCTAGCTAACGAAGATCTTTTAGGATATATAGAAGTATTTGGGCTTCAAAGTGGAAAAGACATAGACAAGTTTGAAAAGACAAAAATTGAAACAGAATCTGCAAAAATCATCAAAACTCCCTTGTTAAAAAAAGCAACTATTAATTTTGAATGTAAGTTAGAAAATGAGATGGAAACAGGTTCTAGCTTTGTAGTTCTTGGAAGAGTTGTTGCAGCCCATGTTAATGAAGGTAAGAAAATACTTTTCAATTATGGAAAAGGGTATGGGGATTATTTATTTAAGGAGTTATAAAAATGAGAGAATTCATCTACTTTTCGAGCAAGGCTGTAACGTCTGGGAACTTTTCAAGCAATCTGAAAGACGCTGGCCGAATGGACATAGTCTGTCATTTTGTTATCAATAGTTTCTTTGTTTCAAATGCAATAAGGCCGAATGTTCGGCTTCATCTTTTGTTTTATGGGCCACCTGAACCACCTAGGCATATTATTCTCGAGATTAATGAACAAAATAAAGATTCTTTTTCAAAGAAAGATATTGCAGGCTTGATAAAAAAAATGCTGTATAAGTATAAGAAAGGGCAGAAGACCGAAGTATTTCCCGGATGTTTTATTGAGAAGAAGAACTTCTCAGAAGTTATAGATGAACTCAGAAAAGAGGGAAAGGAGATATATCTCTTGGAGAAAGATGGAACTC
>CAYPSK010000054.1:0-4190 GCA_964413705.1 Candidatus Woesearchaeota archaeon
TTTGTTTTTCATGTTATGATACCCCGCCCTTTAGGGCGTGGGAGGTTCATTTTTTAGATAGTAATATATAAAGCTGTTTTGCCTTATTTCCTATTTCATCCCAATTATTCTTTTTCCAGTATTTCTCTGACTGAATTTTAAGATATTTTACTTTTGATTGATCTGATAAAAGCTCTTTTATCTTTTTTGCAAGATCTACAGGATTATCCTCTTTGAATGTCTCAATGCACTTCTCTTCTTTTTTGAGAATTTCAAAAGAGGGGATGTCTGCGGATAAAATTGGAATTTGATAAGCCAGTTGTATGGCCATTGTAGAAGAGAGGAAATCTCCCGCTCCTTGCGTATGTAAGTTTATCCCAACATCAGCAGCATTGAGCAAAAGGGGCATTTCTTCATCAGGAACAAATCCCAAGAGTTTGACCCTCTCATTCAGTCCCAATTCATCAATCTTTTTCAAAATTTGTTTGTATATAACTTGATCTTTCTCTAATTGTACCCTTCCAACCACTAAGAGGATAACGTTGCTATCTAGATTCTTTAGAGATTCTAAGACCATCCCATAATTTTTTGAACCACGGATATAACCTAATAAAAGCAAAATTTTCTTATTATGGTATCCAAGCTTATCTTTGCATTTTTCTTGGTCTAACTTGATAACCTTGCTCGGCAGGCCAAGCGAGAGCGTAATTATTTTATCTTCATCAATTTTCCATTCCTCAATATTGATTCTTTCGCCATTTTTTGAATGGGCTATAAATTGATCAACATATAGTTTTAAGAAAATATATATAAATTTATAATAGTAAAACAATATCTTCTCTTTTCTTCTGCCAGCCATAGCATAAGATCTCGAGGGGGAGTCATGAAGAGACATTACAACCTTCGCCTTACTAAGTAGCTTTAGATAGGCCAAAAAGATTATTATATAAATTCCAGATATTTTAAAAAATTCGCCAAAAATTCCTAAATGGAACTGAATATGGATTATATCTTCTTTTGACATTCCTTTCGCAGCCTTGCGTGCCAGATTAAGAAAATAAAAAGGATTAGAAGATCTTGGCTTTTCTATTTCCAAGATTTCAGGAACAATACCCACATTATGTAAAGAGATAGCAAGCTGTTTCGCATGCTCTGCAATACCACATTTTGTAGGCGGGTAGGTTGAAACAAATTTTATTTTCATTTATCTTTTTTTAGTTTTTTTAGTTTAAATAGTATCCTAGCAAGAAGGGCACTGCCCTCAGAGCCCTTAAAAAAAAGCTTTTGAAACTTAAGCTAAAAGAAGCAAGGTGCATATTTCTTGGCCTGTTCTTGCTTTTGATTATCTCAGTGTAGTACCCAGACCTTACCAAAGTCCTGTTGTTTTTTCCATATCTATAATTTTTTTTGAACAGTTGAATAAGATTCTCTGGTTCAATATGGGAAACTGCATGATTAAGTTTTCCTGTTCTCTTGGAGATTTTTGAAAACTCATAATATGTTATTGCATGGTCTTGTGATATGACAAAGGGAATGACTTTTTTTGGGATATTTTTCATCGCCCTGATTAATAAATCCCTTTTATAGAATCTTGGCAAGATAACCCCGCCAACAGGATTGAGATAGTGTTCTGAATATTTTTGTGTAAGAACACGGTCTGCATCGAATAATGATGGCAAGAACTTATTTTTGTTATATGCTCTTTCTTCTAGCCATAGGGCATCAAAGGTGTCCATCAATTTGACAGCTCTTTCAATAGATGTTTTCTCTAGAATCTGGTCTGAATCAAGCAGAAGGACAAAAGGGCCCTTGCTTGCCACTGCCCCAAGATACCTAGAGCCAAGAAGCAACCCAGGATATTTTATTATCTTGCAACCATGTTCCCTTGCAATATCTAAAGTTTTATCTTTGCTCCCACTGTCAATGACAATTATCTCAATCCAGTCATATGATTGATTCCTCACAGCATCTAAGCATTTTTTTAGGGTTTTTTCGCTATTGAGGGTGGGAATATTTATTGAAACAAGTGGGCTTTTGTTGTTAATTTTTATTTTATTCATCTTTTTTATTTAAATTTATGTTCATTTTTTAATTTAATTTTTAAGAATAACTGCCCATATTCTTCTGCTTTTTTGTTCCAATTGAAGTTCTTGCTGAAGGAAATTGCATTTTTTCCCATTTTTTCCCTAATTTCATTATTATCCATCAGGATTTTGGCCTTTTCCCTGAACTCTTCATAATTATTAACTAAAAACCCAGTTTTATTATTTTGAATAACTTCTGGAATTGAAAAAAGATTATACGCGATGCTTGTTTTTCCACATGCTCCTGCTTCAAGGAATATCAATCCAAATCCTTCCCATCTTGATGCAGAAACAAAAAAACTGCACTCTTGGTATAGATGGATTAATCCTTTTCTGCTGACTAAGCCAAGAAATTCAACCTTATTTGCATTGATTCTTTTTGCATAATTTTTCAGTTTTTCAGTTATGGATCCATCTCCAACTATTTTTAATTTGAAGTTTAAGTCTTTGCTCAACTTGATAATTTCATCTACTTTCTTATGCGGCTCATGTCTTCCGACAAAAAGCATAAAGTTCTTATCTTTTAAAGTCGGCTTAAATTCATCTGAAATCCCATCATAAATAACTTTTATTCTGCTTTCTCTAATCCCACTCTCTTTTAATTCTTGTTTTATGCTGTTTGAAATAGCGATAATCCAAGGTACAAATCTCAAAAGAAATTTATTTGTTGAAACAGTCCATTCCCTCATGAATTTTCTGAAACCCCCCTCAGTATTTCTGTATATTGGGGAGCCATTGTAAGTTACCACTAAATTCTTTCTCCATAAGGCAGTATTCAAAAGAAAATGGTGCAAATTAACAATATCATATCCTTCTGTTGCTTTGTTGATAGAGCGAAGGTTGCGTAAAAATAAAAAATCTCTCCATGTTTTTGTGACTAGTTTTCTTCCAGGAACGATTTTTATCTTAAAATTCTCTTCTGGAAAATCCGCTTGAAAAGTTATGATATGCACATCGTGTCTTTTTCCTAATCTTCTTGCAAGTTCGTAGATTGCAGTATCTGCACCTCTTCCATACAAAAAAGTATCATTTACAAAAGCTATTTTCATGAAGAATAAAAACAGACTTATTTTATAAATCTATTTTTTATCTATTCTTCTTGTTAGATAAGGCTAAATACAATATTAATCAGAGCAAAAACCCCTAATAAGGCCTCAACAATCAAAAGCAAGATAACAATATCTTTTTCATAAACCTTGTGAGATGGTTTTATTTTCTTTAGTATCCATATAGATAAGTGTGTAAGGCTGTATATTTTTTTATAAGGCAATTCTAAGCTATTGTCTTTATTCGGAATTCCAAAATTCCATGCTTTGAACTTGCTGAATGCTTTTAAAATACCCTCGGCAATAAAAGGTAGGAATAGGATAAGTGCTGCTTTTTCCATATTCCCTAGAATTGCAAAACATCCTATCAAAGACCCGATAACATAAGTCAGGGTATTTCCCGGGAAGATTTTTGCAGGAATTTTGTTAAATATAAAAAATGCGAGGAGGGTCATTAAAATGATTCCTGCAATCAATGCAAGCCAGAGTTGTCCAGTCACTAATGAAATAATTCCCAAAAATATGAAAAGAATTCCGCCCAATCCTGTTTCTAAGCCATTATACCCTGCCAATAGATTAAATCCATTTGTGGTTCCGACAATAGATAAAGGTATTACAATCAACGGGTAAACCATGCCAAGATCCACGCCCCCAATAAAAGGTAGAATTATTGAAGAATGTCCCGCATTAATAACCATTAATGGAACAGCAAGGGGTATAGTCATCAGAATCTTTTTATAACCGCTTATAGAGGATTTTTCCCAACCGAAGATGTCATCTATGAAACCAATAAAACAAGCAACTAAAAGGGTGATAACAAGGGTGAGGATTTCAATATTATGTAATGGGGAATTAATAACAAATGTCTTAAAGAACATGTAGATAAAAATAACTACAACAATGGAAATTGCGACAGCAATCCCGCCCACTTTCGGAACAAGTGGTTTTTTGTATTTATTCATATCTGGCTGCAGCATGCCTTTATGTGTCCTTGCGAGTTTTATCCACCATCTTGTCAGAAAAAGGCACAGAAAAAAAGCTAAGACAAAGAGTAAAATTACAATTGATATATTAGTCCAAA
>CAYPSK010000055.1:0-4170 GCA_964413705.1 Candidatus Woesearchaeota archaeon
AAAGATTACATTGATTCATTCAGATACGGGGCTCCGCCACATTCAGGATGGTCAATAGGCCTAGAAAGATTAACCCAGGCCATCTGTGGGCTTAATAATATCAAAGAAGCAACAATGTTCCCAAGAGACAGAGATAGACTAACACCCTAGAAAGCATAAATTCTAAAGAATAAAATGTCAGCACCAACAGAACAAGATAAAATATTCATGAAGAGATGCATTGAACTATCTCAAGAAGCAGTTGACAAAGGTGACCAGCCTTTTGGCACAGTTATAACAAAAAATGGAAAAGTTATTGCAGAATCATCAAATGACAAAGAACACAGGATTAATCATCATGCTGAAATCCTCGCCCTGAATAAAGCGACAGATATTCTAAAAACAACAAATCTTTCTAAATGCACCCTCTATACAAACTGTGAACCATGTCCAATGTGTGCTTTCATGATTCGCGAATTCAAGATTAAAAAAGTAGTCTTTGGGGTTTCATCTCCTTTTATGGGAGGCTATTCAAAATGGAAAATCCTACAAGATAAAAGACTCTCAAAATTTGAAAAATGGTTCTCTAATCCTCCTCCAGAAGTTGTTCCCCGTGTTCTAGAAAATGAAGCTAAAAAAGTCTTTGACAAAACACCTTTATGGATGTTTGGAAGCAGACTAAAAAAAAGAATATTTTGGTATCTTGAGAAAGACTAAGAAACTAAAATCAAAAGAGTATATAATGTGTTTTATAATTTTTGCAAGATGCTTTTGTGCTTCTGCACTCTTGCTTAATTATATTTTATTTCAGTCTAATCGCCTCAAGATTCCTTGGGACCATTGTTTCAATCTTGCTTAATTTATAGATGCTTGATGCGAGGTCTAGACATCTTGAGACTTCTCCGTGGTTGATTATGATTTTTCTTGGAATTGGATTTATGGTATTGATAAAATTCAAAATCTCATTTCTTCCAGCATGCCCTGAAAGAACATCAATAGTATAAACATTCATATTAACATTCACAATCTCATTATTATCATCTAGTCTTACTTCTTTCATACCCTCTTGAACCTGTCTTCCCATTGAACCTGGACCAAGATATGAAACAAAGATAATAGCATTTTTTTTGCTATCTGCTAATCTCTTAAAATATTCAACAGAGGCCCCTCCTACAAGCATTCCAGAGGTTGCGAGTATCAAGCAAGGTCCTCCTTCCAAGACTTTCTGTCTTTCATCAGGACTTCCAACTCTTCTGAATATTTTAGGATCAAATGGATTCTCATCTTGGAAAACTCTAGTTCTCAGACCAGGATTCAAAAATTCTGGATAAGCAGTATGAATAGCTGTAACATCCCAGACCATACCATCAACATAAACCGGAATACCCTCAAGCTCTCCGTTCTGTATAGCATCTTCAATAATCAGCATAATTTCCTGCGCTCTTCCAACTCCCAAAACAGGAACAATGACCTTGCCTTTATTATCAATTGTTTTTTTGATAGCATCTAAGAAAATCTTCTCAGATTCTTTTCTTGGCGGAAAGATATTATCTCTGCCACCATATGTACTTTCAATAATCAAGGTCTCAAGCCTTGGAAACTTTGACATAGCCATATCCAATGCTCTTGTTCTAATATACTTGAAATCCCCTGTATAAAGAAGATTATGCAGACCATTTCCAATATTCAAATGTATCATTGAACTTCCTAAACAGTGCCCTGCATTATACAAAGTCAGCCTTATATCAGGGGTTATGTCTGTAACTTCATTGAAGTTCAAGTCAATACAGTGCTTGACCATTGTCTTCACATCAGCAACCTTGAACAATGGACTTGTAGCTTGTTTATAGCTTACACCAATAAAATCTAAAGCTAACAATGCAGCTATGTCTCTAGTTGGCAGAGTCATGTAACAAGGACCTTTATAGCCCATCTTATATAGATAAGGCAGTAATCCTGAGTGATCAAGATGTGCATGAGTTAAGATAACTGCATCAATCCTACTTATATCAAATTCAGGAGCATTTAGATAGGGAAATTTCTCAGAATTTGATGCAGCAGTATTTATTCCGCAGTCTAATAGAATTCTTGATTCAGGAGTCTGGACTAAAAAACACGACCTTCCAACTTGTCTTCCTCCTCCGAGAACACTTATCCTGACCCACTCTTCTTTTTTCTCAGGATTCCACTCTTTGTAGATTCTCTTTCCAATCATATTCAAGAACTTTTTTCTATATGCTTCTTTTGAATATAGTGTATGCCTGATTGCATTTGTTATTTTGCTCTCAATTGCAGGACTTCTTATAGCTTGGGGAACCCACAAAGTTTTTTCCTTAATTGTCCTTAATAATTCCCCACCCCGGCCTATAGCAACACCTGGTCTCTTAACTTCAATAATAACAATGCTTCTCTGAATATCAAACAAAATAGTCTGTATCTCGGCCTCGCTGGGAATAATCTCTCTTATAACTTTTTCAGCAGCTTCCTGGTCCATCAATAAACTCTCAGAAACCCTAAGTTCAATTCTCTTCTTGATTTTATTAACAACATCACGAATCTGCTGTTCTCCTTCTAAGAAAAATTTCTTATCTGAAGTATAAACTACAATATTTGCGCCTTCAAAGTTTGCACTTTCAATTACTTTAGGCAATTCATCAAGAATTGTTTTCAAAATATCTGGCATGGCAAAAACCTCCTGTTTTTGGCATGCAGAAAATTTCGTAAATTTTCTAGCATTTTTTAATTAAGTTTTATAACTTATCTTCTTTATTCTATTATTCTAAATCTTCTTAAAAAATCTAATTCTTCCTATTTACTAAGACATGCTTAACTTCTTCTTCAATGACTTTTCTTGCTCCACTCTTGTCTATAACAACAACATCTATTCCCTCACCAGATCCTGTGTCTCTGCTCATTGAAGCACTGACTACTCTAATAGCTAGCTTTATTCCATCTTCTATTGACATGTTCTCTCTCCAGGAGTCTTCCATTACACCATAAGCAACAATCATTCCAGAGCCATCTGCAACATAATTCTTATGCTCTACAACACTTCCATCAGGGTCAACTTGATATAACCAGTGTCCTTTTTCATCTACCCCACCAATCAAGAACGCAGTTATAGCAACTATTGTGCTGAACTTCCTTATATTTTCATAAGCAATCATGCCAAATAGATTTGCAACTTCTTTTGTGCTTGGGTCCATCTTTGTCCTTAATTTTTTTAGCTTCAATTCAGCTTTTGTCAATTTTAATGTATATTGAATATCAGAAACATTTCCTGCTGTTGTGACAGCTGCCCTGTCACTTATCAAGAAGACTTTGTCTGCTTTCTTATGGCCAATAAATAAAGGGCCTCCCTCGCCGCCATAAGTCATTTTCTTATCAGTAGCTAGGATAATTCCATCTCTGCACACTATTCCAATAGTGGTAGTGCCTGTCTTCTTCATGTGTTTTTTAATATCGTCGTTTGTCATTTTATCTTATAATTTTATTTTATCTCTTTATTAATTTATACATAGTTTATATCTCAAGAACTTACTCTTTTATAAAATTTTAATTAACCTCGGTTTATAAACCTTTTGCCAAGCTATTTTTTATAAACTTCTTTTCTGTGCTCACATCTTAAAAAATAAATTGTATCCTCAAAAAAGGAATAAATTATTCTAAAAGGTTTAATATAAATCGTTCTTTCCCCCTTTAAGTTATATCTTAAAGGTTTCCCTATTTCTGGGTTTTTTATTATTTTTTCAATTTTTGGGAATAGTCTGCATTTTACAGAATTATCTAATTTTTTAACTTCTTTCTCAAATTTTTCAGTGTAAACTACATTAACCATTTGATGTTAATAAAGCAGGATTACCACTTTTTGATTTCAGCTAAAAATTCCCCACTATTCATTTTTTTGCATCTTCCTTCTTCAATATCTTTCCAGGCTTCACTGATTCCATTCAGGGTCTCCATGTCTTTCCGGCTCATCTTTTCTTTTACTTTCTTTAAAACAATCAAATCATTTTTTGTAGAAACTGCTAATGGTTCGCCCTCTCTCAAAGAAAGTTTTTTTCTAACATCTAAAGGAATTACAACTTGTCCCTTGCTGCTTATTCTTGTAAATTCAATTTCCATACAAAAGTAAGATTTTCTTACTTTATAAATCTTTTTACTATTAAAAGGAAATCCCCATGGGCGGAT
>CAYPSK010000056.1:0-4146 GCA_964413705.1 Candidatus Woesearchaeota archaeon
AAAATTTCCTGTTTTTTGCTTGGAAAAGCAGGAATCTCTATGCCAATATCTTTTATTGGCCAAAACTTACTTGCAAATCTTATTTTTTCAACAGATTTGCAAAAATCTTCATCTAATCTAGGATGAAATCTTATTTCATCCACCCCTACTTCCTTCAATTTTTTTAGTTTATCTTCTGTGACTAAGTTAGTTGGAAGATAAATGTGAATGTGAAATCTAGGAAATTCTTTTTTTAGGGCCTTAACAAACTTAATTGTTCTCTGGAAAACAATCAAAGGGTCTCCGCCTGTTATGCCTGCTCCGCATGCTTTGCTTGCCCTAGTTTCTTCAATAATATCTTTTATGCTATTGCACTGGCGTTCATTTGCCCAAACAACATCTTTGTTCTTTCTTTTATCACTTAGAGAACAGTATTCACAAGCTCTAGAACATTTTCCAGTCACAAACAGAACAAGTTTCTTGCCATGAACACAATACTGGCATCCTTGTGCAAAACCATTTACACAATAGGAATCAAAATTTGTTTTTTTCATGATATAAAAGTATGAGCCTGCTGTGATTTGAACACAGGACCCCTGCCTTTCCATCCCAATTTTCTTGGGGGTGACTTGTAAGGGGACTTGCCCCATACGATATCAGAGCAGTGCTCTAACCAGACTGAGCTACAGGCTCATGTTCAAAAACTTGCGTTTTTGACATGCCGAAAATAAACCTTTGTTTTCCAGCATGCTTAAAGATAAATTAGGTAATTTATAAAGTTTTTCTAAAAACTAAAAATCCCTGATAAATATGTTCACACAAGAACAATAAAGATTATAAACCTCTGAATAAAAAAGATAGTGGTGAAAAATGGTAAAAATCGAAGTTAATGGAATAGATTATGGAGATGGAGGAAAGGGGAAAGTTGTAGACTATCTTGCAAAAGAATTTCACCTTGGGAAGAATCCTAAACAAACTGATGTTGTAGCTAGATTTCAAGGAGGGCCAAATGCAGGACATACAGTCCATTCTGATGAGATACAAAATAAAGAGCATGAACTTGTCCTTCATGGAATTCCTTCTGGAGTGTTATCTGGGGCTTATTGCATACTCGGAGCAGGAATGGTCTTAAGTCCAGAAGGTCTTAAAGAAGAATTTGATGCACTAAGAAGCGCAAGAGTCTCTCTTGATAAAATTGTCATAAGCCATTTAGCACATCTTATTCTACCAAACCATATTAAAACATCACAAAGAGACAAGGGGAGCACTGGAAGAGGGGTCGGTCCAGCATATAGTGATAAGTATTCAAGAACTGGATTAAGGATGATAGACCTTGTCAGAGCAGTACAAGGAGAGAGAATAGATCCAAGAGACACTAGAGTAGAATCATTAAGGAAGAACAGAAAGTATCTTAAAAAGCATAAATGGCTTGTTCCTCACATCAGAAATATAAATCAATATATTGATCAGGCTCTTTCATCGGGGGGACATATTCTTGCAGAAGGTGCTCAAGGAATGGGCTTGGACACTGATCTCGGACAATACCCTCATGTCACAAGTTCATCTTGCGGACTGAATGGATTAGGAAGCGGACTCCAGATGGATCCAAGATCATTTATAGTATTAGGAGTTACAAAAGCCTATCTAACCAGGGTTGATGCAGATGGCCTTGGTCCATTGGTCACACAGATGGATCCTGAAAGAGATGATAAAATAAGAAATATAGGAAATGAGTTTGGGGCAACAACAGGCAGGCCAAGAAGATGCGGGTGGCTTGATATTCCGCATATTAAAAACGCAATGAGAGTGGGGGTTGATGCCTTAGCAATAATGAAACTAGATATTCTTGATAATTTGGGTGAATTAAAATTATGTGTTGACTACACAATAAATGGAACTTCTGTCCCTTTTATTCCAGATGGTATTGAATTAAGGAAAGTTCAGGGAGTATATGAAACATTCCCCGGATGGGAGAATACAAAAGATGCCCGAACTTGGAATGAACTTCCTAAACAAGCACAAAGATTCTTATCAAGGATAGAAGAACTATGTAATAGGCCTGTAGCCATAGTCTCGGTTGGAAAAGATAGAGAACAGACAATAGTAAGAAGAAAACACTTAGATAAATTACTGCAAGCAGCCTAATTCTTAAAAGAAAAAAAACGCCTGAAATTTTTCTTGAACATTTATGAAAATCGGCGAAAGATTTATAAATCTATTTTTACACGTGTACCAACCAAATTTAAATTTCAGTAAAAAACAAATGAAAAAAATGAAAAAAACACTATTGACCTTGCTCGGTTTAGCGACGGGGATAGCTATTGCTTCAGAAGCAATTCCAACAAAACTGACAGATGACCCCATAACTTCTCCGGGAATTGAAAGAAGATTAAGTGACATGGGATTATTTCAACTTTTAAATCAAATTTCCCCGATGGACTATTCTGGTTTGCATCCTTCTGATTCTGTACAAGCAGTTCTAGAAGTCGAAACAAAAAAAACTTATATCCTTGATGAACACTATCGCATAAGCGGGAGATTTGGAGAACCACGACCAAAAACCCAGGGAGGTAGTGGAACAAGAGAACATCAGGGGGTTGATGTTGCAACACCATTAGGCACACCAATTTACAATCCTTGGGAAGGGATTGTTATCTTTGCAGGTTGGAAAAAAGGTTATGGAAGAACAGTAGATATCCTACATCCTGAAAAAGGATTAACAACGCGATATGCTCATTTATCAAAATGGCTTGCTTTTGAAGGAGATACAGTTATAGCTGGGCAAAATATTGCATTAACTGGAAATTCTGGTAAAAAACCAAATGGAGATTCATATTCACCACATGCCCATATTGAAGTAAGAAAAAATGATGTTCCTGTCAATCCATTAAAGTATGATATTATTCCTTAAAAGAGAAACGCCTCGGAAAAGTTTATCCTTTTTATTAAAAAGAGGGGCGCGAACTAAGTTAAATAAACTTCATCATGATGCTTATATCTTTCAATTATTACCGTCTTTCTTTTTTCATCTATAGAATAAATAAGAACATAGTTTCCTATATGAATTCTTCTGAAGTTTTGTAAAGGAGCTTTCAATGGTTTAAAATGATAGGGATTTTCTTTGATTTCTTGAATCTTTTTGTTTATATATCGCAAAGAAACTTTATCTTTTCTAAACAATTTCTGAAAGGTTTTATCAACACTTTCTCTAATTTCTAAATCATACATTTATACCTCTTTGGAAAGATACCTTGCATCTATTTATAGTATTCTGAGAACTCTTTAACTTTTATAGTTTTCTCTCTTTGTGCTTCAATTAATTCTTTAACAAAATCAGGTCTAAGTTCGGGTTCAAGGACTTCCTGCCCGTATATTGTAACAACCAAGTTTATTGCATCACTCTTGTCTTTCAAATTCTCCTTTGCTTTTACTATATTTAAGACCCTATTACTTTCCTCGCTTATATCCACAATTGCCTTTACCATTTTTATATTAACATTGTATTAATTTAGTATTAATATCATATTAATATGGGTTTAAATACTTTTTGTTTTGGTTTAAAATTAGGGGCGCGAGTTTATGGCTTTGCTTGTCTCCACAAAAGTGAGGGCGTCAAACTAACTTCAGCACGCCTCGGAAAGGACTCGAACCTTCGACCCTGCGGTTACGACCTTCTCCAATTTCTTAGAGGGTAGGACTATACCATCACCATGTTCCTTGCGGAATTTAGGCGGCGAGTGTCTAGTCTCTGCACCTTCAAATTGCACTATTGCAATAAGCTTGGCTCAGGATTGCCTTCAACACAACTTGTTAAGGTTTCCCTGAATTTACTCGCTTTTCATCTTACCATTTCTAGTAAGAGCTGCTAATTTATCTTTATCAGCATGAATCTCCCTATGACAGTTCGCACAGAGCAAGTCACATTTCTCTATTTCTTTCTTCACTCTCTCCCAACTTCTACAATGTCCCTTGCTTGAAACGTTAAACTCTTTCTCCGAAGGATCTCGATGGTGAAATTCCAGCGCTTCTAGGCATTTATCATACCCGCATCTCTTGCATTTCCCACCCAAATGCATAAGGGATTTAACGCGTATTTCTTTTCTCCTTCTAATAACATTTCTTATGTTACTTTCTCTTCTGTCTTGGTACGTTCGTTTTTTTCTCATG
>CAYPSK010000057.1:0-3977 GCA_964413705.1 Candidatus Woesearchaeota archaeon
TGGTTGGTTGTGGTTCGACTTACTCAAACAATGCCATGGCTGAGTGTTTTGTTAGTGGATGGATTGGTAGTCCTGGACATCACGAAAATATGATAAGTAAGAGCTTCTCTATGACGGGTATAGGGGTATCATGTGATTCTTCTAAATGTAGGGCTACGCAAGTATTTAGTGGATAGTTAAGAAATAATTAGGATTGCAATATCTTTTAGCTAAGGAGTTCTAATCGGATATTTTTTTATTCTTAACTTGGAATTAAATATTGAAGGAAAGAAGTTATATCTTTCTGAATTCCCTATAACGTTTCCGGTTAAACTTGAACTAGAAGTGTCTTTGAATACTTTTTTATCAACAATATTATCATAATTGCCCATACAATTACAAACGTAACCTGCTTCAGAAGAACTATACTCTACTATGAAAGAAGTTGCCCCATTAACACTATAGCAAAAGTCATTACAGCTTGTTTTTATTGATTCGGGTGCATATCCTCCAACGGCGGTTCCATAAAGTGCACCATATAAAAAGATTGCAATAAATAAAATTAGCGATATAATCAAGGCGATAATCGATAAAACAAGTCCTTTAGTCTTTTTATTTTTAGACATATAGACAAATGAAGTTATTGCAAAAACAGCACCAAAAACTGGTTGAACAAACGAATATATTATTGCCATAATCGACCAAATATTAAAACCTGATTGAGATTCTTTTAATTTCCCATAAACTTGATTCACTCTTTCTGAATTGTATAGATACAAGATCCAAATAACACAATATGGGACCCCTCTTAGGAATGTATAATCTGATGAAATAATTGAATAAATAATAAGTTCTATACCTAAAGTAAAAAGAACAATCTTAGTAAATTTAACTGCATAAGGTTTTTTATTCCATAAAAAAATACCTGATACAATAAATAAACTTATTTCTCCAAGAATGAATACAATATCATAAGCACTAATTCCTTCGGCAAATATGTTCCCTATGTTAATCAATGGAGATATGACTACAAGGGTTATTATAAAAAATGTTAACCAACCACCAATATTGTTAAGACTAGATTTTTCTTCAACCTCTTTTCTTACCATGGATAATTTAAATAAATAATATTATTAAAGCTTTGTATATGTAGTAAGCCTTATATACTAAGTATACTGGGTATATCCATGGGAGAACAACATCCAACAATTAAGATTTCTTCGGAATTTAAGAAATGGTTAGAGGAGAGAGGAAATAAAGGAGAAAGTTTTGAAGATATAATTAAACGTTTAATGCCTTCTTATTTAAAAACTCATAAACGAGAAGTTAAATTGATTACTAAAGAAAAAAGAGACAAGGAATTCAGAGAAATGAAATCTATGTGGGTGAAAAAATGATAGATATAATTAATTGTTGTTACCATAGAGTTACTAATTTAGAAAGATTTAAAAGTGGCTTATTTATAAAGATAATATGAAAAACCTAACAAATTCAGATGAAAATATGGAGAAGATGAAAGAAGAAATAATGGGAGAATTATCTATTATTAGTTCAAAAATATCAGAAACTCAAAAAGATATACATGAAGTAGTTACTCCTAAGTTCATTAACGTGTCTGTTCAAGTTAAAGATTTAATTGAACTTTCTATTGAAATTTGGAGATTAGAGAATAGATTAAACAAAGTTCTAACGGGTTGGGAAGATAATCAAAAAGAAGCTATTCTTAATTCAATACAAAAATTAAAAAGATATACTGAGAAGAATGACATAGAGGTAGTAGATCATACTAACCAAAAATTTAATGACGGAAGAAATTTAGATGTTCTTGCTGTTGAAAAAAGCCAAGATATTTCTGATTCTATAATTAAAGAAACAAAAGAGCCAACGGTTCTTTGTAAAGGTCAAGTCGTTAGTAAAGGAAAAGTCATAGTATTAACAAGTGAAGAAAAAACTGAATTAGGAGAAAAAAATGAGTAAAGATATAATCTTAATAGGTATTGATTTAGGAACAACAAATTCTTCAATTGCGGTTAACATAGATGGAAAAATAGAGATTATGAAAAAACCGGGGGGAGTAGAATATACACCTTCTGTTTTTGGTTTTGATAAATCTAAAAATAAAATTGTTGGACAAAAAGCTTATGATCAATTATATAAATTTTATTCAGAAGATAACAATAAAAATTTTAAGGCAGAAATAAAAAGAGAAATGGGAACTCCTGGAACAATTTACTTTGAAAGAGTTAAAGTAAAGATGACACCTGAAGAAATTTCAGCAGAGATTTTAAAGAACCTTAAAGAAGATGTTCTAAGAAAATATCTTGATTTTGATACTGTTGGTGCAGTAATTACCGTTCCTGCTGCTTTTTCAGTATTACAATCTGAAGCAACGAAAAGAGCTGGTAATCTTGCGGGATTTGATTATGTTGTTTTATTACAAGAGCCAATAGCAGCTGCAGTATCTTATGGATTTATGAATGCTAAGAATGAAAACTGGTTGATATATGACTTAGGTGGGGGGACATTTGATATAGCTTTAATCTCTTGCAAGGATGGGATGCTTTCGGTTTTGGGGCATAATGGAGATAACTTTCTGGGAGGGAAAAACGTCGATTGGGATATAGTAGAAAAAATAATTGTTCCAAAGATATTAGAAAAATATAAACTAACAAACTTTAAAAGAAAAAATCAAAAGTATTCTCATATATTTCCAAGACTGAAATACTATGCCGAATCTGCAAAAATTGAATTGTCTCAATACAAAAAAACATCTATTGAAATTGAAGATATTGGAAAAGATGAAAATGGTAAGTCGATTGAACTATCTATTAATGTATTAAGACAGGATATTGAACAAATTATTAAGCCCATTATAGATAGAACAATAGAGCTAACAAAAGATACATTAAAAGAATCTGGAATTAAATCTTCATTAGTAAAAAGAATTATTCTTGTTGGTGGTCCAACTCAAATGCCTTATCTCCAAGAAAGACTTGAAAATGAAATTGGCATTAAAGTGGACTCTTCTGTTGATCCATTAACGGTTGTAGCACGTGGAGCATGCGTATTTGCAATGGGACAAAGAATACCTAATAAATTTTTAAAAAATAATTCAAAAAAGACCAAAAATGGAACACATAACATCACTTTGAATTATACTACTCTAACCTCTGATGATGAAGAATCCGTAACAGGTATTATTGATGACCTAAATGACAATGAACAATATTATGTTCAAATACAATCAGACAGTGGAACATTTTCTGGAGAAAAAATAAAAATGAATAAAGGAAAATTTTATTATCCTGTAAATCTTGAATCAAATAGAAATAATTTATTTTGGATTTATGTTTTCGATAGTAAAGGGAAACCTGTTAAAATATCACAAGATTCTTTTACTATAACTCATGGTCTTTCTGTCTCTGGAGCGCCAATACCTCATTCTATTGGAGTTGTTGTAGCGTTAAGAGATTTTTCTAAAAATCAAATAACTAATACCTGCGAGAAGATTTTTGAGAAGGGATTAGTATTACCATTAAAAAAGACGCTGGATATTTATAAAACTTCTAGAAAACTAAAGAAAGGAGAGGACACAACATTAGATATTGATATAGTCGAAGGGGAATCAGAAATTCCAGATAGAAATACCTATTTATGTAAACTTGGAATAAATGGTAGGGAATTACCTCATGATTTGCCGTCTGGAACGCCTGTTGAACTTACTTTAGAGATGAATGAATCTAGAGAGTTAGTTGTTACAGCTTATGTTCCTTTAATTGACCTTACCTTAAATGCAAGGTATACTATAAAAGATGAAGCAGTAGACGTTGATAATATGAGTTCGGAGTTGGAAGCCCAAAGAGCTAGAGCCGAATCTGTTTTAGAGGATTGTTCAATTGGTGAGAGAAAGAAAATTGTGGACAAGATACAATCTGTTTCTAACAGTGTTGATAAATCAAATAATGATGAAGATGAAAAAAGAAAGGCAAATAAACAAC
>CAYPSK010000058.1:0-3963 GCA_964413705.1 Candidatus Woesearchaeota archaeon
ACAGAATTTAAATTTTAAAAGCTTTTTCATTATGCATGTTAGAAGATATTGATAAGACCAAATTTTTATATTCTGGAGTTGGACCTTTATTTCCAGAATACGTTATGATCTTAGAGTACATCTCAAAAAATCCTAAAAAAAATGCTAAAGAAATAGCGAAAGCTTTAAAAAAGACCAAAGTCTATTCAGAATTAGGATTATTAACCAATTTCGGATTCATCTTGAAAGAAGGATATCCCTATAAATTTGAGATAACTCCGAAGGGTTTAAATTCATTAGGAGAATAAAATTATCATACCAATCCGTTGCATGTCCTGTGGTAAGCCAATTGCTCACCTATGGGAAAAGTATAAAGCAAAAGTTTCTAAAGGAGAAGACCCAAAAAAAGTTCTCGATGAACTAGGTGTTCAGAGATACTGCTGCAGAGCAGTCTTTCTAGGTCATGTTGACCTAATGGAGATGACTAGCAAGTTCAAGAAATTCTAAATTTTTTATTTATATCTAATTATCCATCTATCCTCTTGTTAGATCTTATTTTTTAATAATAAGTTGTCAAGAAAAAGAAAAAAACACGAAGACAACTTATATGTTTCCCAACAATAGCCAGTACAGCATATAACGCCAGGCGCTTAACTTCTGTGATCTGACGGGAACAGGTGTTTCCACCTAGCTATGGTCGTCTTCATTATACAATAGTATTATTCATTTTTAAACCTTACGGATTTAAAATTGAAAATAAAAAGTTTTTTAAACTCAATTTATTTTAATTATAAAATGGGTGGGATTAAAGACAAAGAAAAGATTGCGGAACTCTGTGGGGCGGTAATGGGTGATGGGTGGATTGAGGAAAGAGAAAGAGGATTTTTTATAGCTGGAGATCCTTCAGAGGATGGAGAATATTATGACCGGCATTTCTTAAAATTAATAAATGGGGTTTTAGGGATACATACAAAAACAAAAAATTTTCCATATTGGCGCGTTTACGGGATATCTTTATATCGAAAAGAGTTAATTCAAAAATTATTAAATTTTGGGTTAGCTAAAGGAAAAAAGGTTAAGTCTGCATACGTCCCAGAATGGATCTTTAATTCAGATAAAAAAGTTGTTTTCTCCTTTCTTCGGGGTCTCTTTGATACCGATGGTTGTATTTTTTGTCAGAAAGATTACACCAAATATGCCAATGAATTTAACTCAAAGCATCATACTAAAATTAGGATAAGAATAGGCTGTATTTCTTCAAAGCTAATTGATCAGATATTTGTTTTATGCAAAAAGTATGGATTTAAGGTAGTAAGAAGAACCGTTAAAAGAGGATTTAGTTATCATAGGAATCGCTGTGACACCCACATTTTAGAAATAAATGAAATTAAAAGCGTCTGTAATTGGTTTGATAAGCTTAAACCTTCAAACCCCAAGCACGTAACAAAATATTTAATATGGAAGAAATTCGGTTTTTGTCCTCCAAAAACCACCCTTAAACAAAGAAAGGATATACTTAAAAATACACTCAACCCCTATAAATTATACGCGGGAGTGTCGGAGCGGTCAAACGAGAAGCGCTCAAGCTAAGAGTTTTAAAAATTTTTACGAGAGACGCTTTGGCTTAGTGCCTGCGGAGGTTCGAATCCTCTCTCCCGCATTTTGCTTATGTTTAAAATGAAAATCATAAAAGAGCAGCTCCAAAAAATAAAAGCATTCGCGAAAAGACATCTATCTAAGAATGATGATTGGCATGGCCTGTTCCATACTGAACAGACTGTAAAGATTTCAATTTTTTTAGCTAAAAAAGAGAAAGCAGACATTCAGAGGTGTGTGATTATTGCCTGGCTCCACGATATAATGAAAAGAGGGGAAAGTTCTAAGAAAGATCACGGAAAAGAGGGTGCAGAAACAGCAAGGACTTTTCTTAAAAAGATAGGCATCGATCACAAGGATATAGAAATTATTTGTGATGCTATTTATAACCATAACAAAGGCACTGATAAAAAGACAAAAGAAGCAAAGATTCTTTATGATGCAGATAAACTTCAAGCGATTGGGCCCTATGGTTTACTAAGAGCATATGGCGATTCGATTTCAAAGAAGAACAACCAAGTACAGGCATATAAAGATTATCAGAATGAACAAAAGATGTACCTGAATGGATTAAATACAAAAACAGCGAAAAAGATAGTAAAAGAGAAATTTAATTTCATGAGAAAATTTCATAAGCACTATGAAGAGGTTTTGAATATAAATAAAAAATGAACCCTCCAGAAAGACAAGCAACACTTTGTTTGGTAATAGGTAAAGGTAAAAATAAAATCCTTCTTGGTATGAAGAAAAGAGGTTTTGGCCAAGGGAAATATAATGGTTTTGGAGGCAAAGTTAAAGAAAATGAAACAATTGAGCAAGCTGCTCTCAGAGAATTTCAGGAAGAGTCTGAGTTAAAGACAGACCTTGGGAGTTTGAAAAAAGTTGCAGAGATGGATTTCTTTTTTCCGCATGAACCTAGGTTTGACCAGACAGTGCATACTTTTCTTGTTGAAAAATGGGCCGGAGAGCCTAGAGAAACAGAAGAGATGGCTTTTGAATGGTTTGATATGGATAAGATCCCTTACAGCAAGATGTGGGATGATGATAAATACTGGCTGCCAAAGGTTATTGATGGAAAGATATTAAAGGCAAAGTTTGTTTTTAGATTAGAAGGAAACGAGCATGTTAATGACAAGCAAGAAATAAAAGAGGTAGGAAGTTTTAGTTAGAAATGAATAAAAAAAATAAGCAGAAAAAAATAAGGAGAGTAAAATCTTCAGAGCCTGGAACAAGAGCGCAAAAATATCTTGTGGACACATCCATAATTGCCCAGAAAAAACTCTATAAACTCTTTAAAGATAAGATCAAAGGAGAGCTTCTGATTCCAAATGCAGTAATTGCTGAACTTGAGAACCTCGCAAATCGGGGGCAGGACATTGGTTTTGATGGTTTAGAAGATATTGCAAAACTTCACCATCTAAAATCAAGAGTCAAGATA
The DNA here is from genome assembly GCA_964413705.1 of Candidatus Woesearchaeota archaeon. Taxonomy (GTDB): domain Archaea; phylum Nanobdellota; class Nanobdellia; order Pacearchaeales; family UBA284; genus JAPLYB01. Next base: position 3,014 of record CAYPSK010000058.1, read on the forward strand.
AGATTTCTTGGCGATAGACCAACAGGGCATCAGATAAAATTTGCAAAATCTGGCGAGATAGATGCTTTAATCAGAAATTTAGCAGTTCAAGAAAAAGCAGTTTTGATTACCGCAGACAAAGTTCAGGCAAAATCAGCACAGGCCTATGGCTTAAAAGTTTTTTTTATAAAAACAATCTTCAAAGAGAAAAAGAAGAAATTTTCCCTATTTAGATTCAAAAAAAATAAGTAAAAAAAGAAATAAATTTATAAACAATCCTTTTTTATTCTTTAATTAATTTGAGATTGTTTTATTAATTAAGATGATACCAAAAAAGATATTTTTTACAAAGGGCGTAGGAAGAGATAAAGAAAAATTAAAATCTTTTGAATTAGCTTTAAGAGATGCAGGAATCCAGCATCTTAATCTAGTTAATGTTTCAAGCATCATGCCTCCTGGCTGCAAAATAGTCCCAAGAAGCCAAGGATTACAGGAATTACATCCAGGGGAGATTGCATTTTGTGTCATGGCAAGAAATGAGACAAATGAACCAAATAGGTTAATCTCTGCTGCAATAGGTTGTGCAGTTCCTTCTGACCCAAATGCTTATGGTTATTTATCAGAACATCATGATTTTGGCATGACTAATACTAATGCAGAGGATTATTCTGAGGACTTAGCTGCAACTATGCTAGCCTCAACTCTTGGTGTAGAATTTAATCCAGATGCAAGTTATGATGAAAAAAAAGAAGTCTGGAAGATTTCAGATAAATTTGTCAAGACAACAGCAATAGCCCAGTCAGCAATAGGTGATAAAAATGGATTATGGACAACAGTTATAGCTGCAGTTGTCTTTATTCCTCCACAAATTGAGCCAAAACCAGAAAAAATAACTCATACCCAGCCAGAAATCACTGCTGAAACAGCAAAAGATTCAGCCAAATCTTGAACTTTAAACATATTTTATTTTT
>CAYPSK010000059.1:0-3360 GCA_964413705.1 Candidatus Woesearchaeota archaeon
AAGGCCAGAGCAAAAGGCATTTACAATTAGACCGAGCAGTACCAAGAGTCCAGCGACAATTGTTGAAACCATTTAGTCTTCCCCCTCTGGATGCCAGTCATGCGAATGATCCATGTAGCATGGTTCAGAACTGCCTTCGTGATAGTGAGGTTGGCGAGATGATTGTTCTTGTGTGTCTCTATCATAACTCTTTTCATTATCTCGGGCTTGTTCTTCTCCTCGCTCATAGTAGCCATGCAATACTCCGATCCTTAGAGAGCGTAAAAATGGATGACATCCTTTGTGCTTATTTCGGTGCCAGATCTGACCATCGTGAGTGTAAATAAAATCTTGGCTTGTTTCCTCGTCGTCCTCACAGTCATCGTCATTGGCAAAGGTGTCTGCTTTTTCTTTTGGCTTATAATATTTAGGGCGGAGGTACCCATTTGAAAAACAATGCACTCGAAAGAAAGCCCGCAAACCTTGCATGCCGTTTCTCCAAAAGATTACAGAGTATCTTCCAAGGCCATACCTTTCAAAAATATATCTTGCAAAGTCGCTCTCCCACAACATCCCACGAGGATTCAACCCAAAACATTTAAACATAGTCAGAGAATCTTCACGTTCTATGGTTTCAAGTTTGTCAGAGAATGGTTTTTTTGCACCAGGATACATATTCGGCACGTCTCTTCTAATAACAATTTTTATACCTTCGTCTTCGTTTTCCATTTTTACACTTTCATAAAACAATCTTTGCAAACCTTAATGACGTGTCCATAAAGTTCTTCATTAATTGTATAGCCATATCTTTTGAACCTATCTAAAATTGTGTCATTAATTTCAGCAATATCTTCTGATGATTTATGACAAATATCACATTGTTTTTTTTGCATTTTGTTTTTTACCCCCCTTTCAAAAGATTCCTTTTTTGAGAAGTTTAATTGTGGTTTTGTTTTGTTTTTGCACGATTAACCATTGATTTAAAATTTCCCTAATCAATTTTTCAAGAGAGATGTTTTGTTCTTGGGCATGTCGTTCCAACTTTTCTCTCATGTTGTTGCGAAGTAAAAATTTCATGCTGAGGCCTCCTGAGGTTCTGATGCCTCTGTTTTATTAATCGGGGTTTGATGTGCCTCTTGAATATGCTTTAATAGGCTCATCCTATATTTTTTTATGTAAGACTTTCTATGGTGTTCTTTCAGGGGGCAATCTTTATATGGGTCTAGCGGTGAGATTACTTTTTCACCTAAGGAATTATCTAAAACACAAGCGTTGACAGAACACTCCTCAAAATACGCACAAGCATACATAGGGTTGCCCGTTTTTAGCAAAAGTGCTTCATATTCTGGCTTTAGATGTAAGTTAGTCATTCTTGAACCTCTGGCTCTTTTGAGCCGATTTTTTCAGTTTCAATAGGTTCTTCTTCCTCATTTTCAGACTTTTTAGGGGGGTCTAGCCTTTTTTGACTGGCCTCATAGGGACTTTTTTTGTCCCCAGAGGTTTTCTTAGTGTCATCATTTGTCCCTATGTCCCCAGAGTTTAACATACCCCACCTCACAAATTTAACACCCCTAACAGAAAGAGAGATGCCCTTTCCTGTTCTAGTTTCTACAAGGGTGTTCTTTCTTAAAAGTTCATAGTGCCTTTTTATTGTTTTTATATCAACTTCGAAGGTTTCACTTAATTGACTTGAACTTTTCCCTTCATGCTTAATTTCTTCTAAAATATTCCATTCCATTTCCCCCAAGTCTTTTGAGATTGCTATGCACTCATTATCTGTTAGTTCAGACTTGCCTTCAATATCTTGCTTATATTTAGCAAGTTCAAGCATATCAAGAACTTTTTTATAAAATTCAACTGCCTTTTCTATATGCGTAGTTTCAACAATAACTTTTTCACTAGCTTCGTCTGTGCTGTGCATTTGGCATGCCATAGCAACAGAAAGTCTTGTAATAATATCTCTAACTCCATTATGGACAATGGGCAATGTTTCAAGAGAATAATTTTCAATAAAATACTCTGATTCTTCTTTTATTTTTATTATTGCTGAGTCTGTATAACTTATCTGCTCTGGTTTCCTACTCCAAACCCAAAAAATATGTTGCATAAAAATATCTTTAGAAATTGGTCTTTCCTTTGCTTCTCTATGAGATATTTCTTTGCCCGAAACATCTTTCTGACTAAAAGGAATAAAATAATCAAATCTTGTAAGATCTGGAGAATTTTTAAATACATAAGTATCTAAAAGTGCTTGACATTTGTAAATATAATTACACATAGGCCTGTTAGGATTTAAACAAAAGTGAATTCTCGTTCTTGCAAGTGCCTCTCCCGATTGACTTCTTCTTACGATGATCTCTTGCTGTTCTATTGCTTCTCGAAATTCTCCCAGCTCTTCTGAGTGCATCGATTGAAGTCCATCAACAACAACTAATCCGCCATCATTTAAAGCTAAACTACCCCAGATTATAGAACCTTTATCATTATCAATTGTATAAAGAAAACCCGTTCTACCTGATGTTTCACAGATAGTATATTCCCCAACAGGCATAAATCCTTTTTGAGTCATATCTTGTGCTATTTGAGATTTTGCACATTTTGTATCACCATAAGAACCAGCATTTATCCCACCACGAATAACTTTCTGTTTTGTAATGTCATAAATCCTACATGGAGAATGTAACTGCAAGATTATGCCTTGTTTCGCAAGTTCTCTTGATTCACCAACAATATCAGGATTAATTTGTTCGTAGATATTTATCTCAGGATTTTTAAAATATTTTTTTGAGTTCTCTTTAAATTCTTCTGTTATCTTAAAGTCATCAATCTGATTTTCCAATGGTTGAATCTTATCACAAATTATAGAAAGGTTTTTAGTTTTGGATTCAATAAAAACCTTGCCCATTATAGTGACTTTCTTTGAGTTTGGTAATACTTGATTTATGACATAAACTTTTTTTGATTCAAATCTTTTTACTGCTGAAAAACTTTCTCTATCTAATAAATCTCTGGCATAAATAACAGAATAATCCATATATCTGTTTATCTCAGTGGTCTTATAGGGCTTATTTCTTTGCTCTCCTTCTTCAACTTCTTGAAAAACACAATCACAAGCAAACTTTCTTTTAAACTCCTCTAAAATTGTTTTTAGTTGTGTGTCTTGAATAAACATTTCTGGATAATCAAGACAATTAAAGACTTTAATTTTTCCACAAGTCTCACAGGTTATTTTTATCTTTTCAGGAATTGCTTTCTGGCTCTGCTCCCCTGTTATTTGGCAATCAACCTCTACAAGCTGATTAACTAAACTTGCATTTACGTCTGAAAGTTTTATTTTCCTATATCCTTCTATTTTCTATGCCTTTACTTTATTTTGACATT
>CAYPSK010000060.1:0-3142 GCA_964413705.1 Candidatus Woesearchaeota archaeon
ATAGTTCTGTAATATACATGTTTACTTTTGATGAAGTTGTTGCCTGGGTAGTTGCATCGGTTCTTTTAGGGCTTTTAATGTCCATGAAGATAGTTGGAAAGTTTCTTTATTTTGAAACCGCGCAAATATGGCTTCTTCTTGCTTTCTCTTTAGTTATGGTATTCTTATTTATCTTAGGAATGAAAATAACTGCATTTTATTATAATTGCAATATAAAAGTCAAGCTGCTCTCTTTCAGAAGATACTGGTGGGAAGACAGATTCAAATTAAAGTGGGCTTTTCCAGTGTGGGTATTTTTACCTTTACTTTCCTTTTTTATAAGTCTTGGACATTTTATTTGGTCTGCAATTCTTACTTTTGATTTTGAACCTAAGCAATCTAGGATGCAGAGTCACTGGTATGAGATGGAAGAAAGAGATATTGCTAAGATAGGATTATCTGGGCCAATTGCTTCATTGATATTTGCTGTGATACTAAAAATTGCTGGACTTGGAAACTTAGCAATTTATCCTGTTTGGCTCGCATTCTTGTCTTTAATACCTATTGGAATAGGATTCAAGACATTTAATGGGTCTAGGATAATGACAGTATTTATGCTTGTCCTCAGTTTGTTCATGCTTTTCTTAATTCAATCATCTAATATACTTGCTTTGGTTATATTTTCTGTCTTGATTGCCCTGGTTGCCGTTATAACATATTATAAATTCTTTGAACAGGACTGATTTCAGTTATCAACTCTTTTATGTTGTGCGGGATACCAAGCAGGACTAGAAGAAATAATTAATTTTAAATTGCCTTCGTAAAAATACTTTTTGTTTGGCAAGACAAGAACTACATCATCCTTTTTTAATTTATATTCTCTATTTTCAATCATAATTTTTCCCTCACCCTCTTCGACAAAAATCATCTCTTTAACTTTTTCATTTAAAACAAAACCAGAATCCGGATATCTCTCATGAATCTCTGCAAATGAAATATCTATATCCTTATCATGAAAAGGATATTCATAGACCAACATTTTTCACTATTTTTATGCAAGACCCTCTCTTCTTTTTTTATATGCATTTTTTAGAATTGATTTTCTTCTTCTTCGAGCTCTTCTTTTGTTCTTCTTATTACCTTGACATTGTCTAACTTGACTGTTATTGGAATAGGGACAGCTGCTTCAAGAAGCTCAACAATAACTTCTTCTTTTGTCTTATCAACTCTGACAACCTTTGCCTTCTCTCTTTTGAAAGGTTCTGTCAGCATCTCAACGATGTCTCCTTTTTCTATGTTAATGGTTGTTGCTACTGGCTCAAGCATTGTTTCTACTTCTTTATACTCTAAGCTTTTGAATATAACGCCCTTAACATAGGGAACATTGAGAGCTGCTTGCTGAGCAACATCATAATCCATTGCTTCTATTAGGATATAACCTCTAAGACCATGGGGCCTTATAACTGAGTAGACTTCAAGATTTTTTTTAGCTGCTTTTGATGCAATCAGCTCAGTTGCTTGGTCTTCTTTATTTGTTATGACTTTAACTACAAATATCATTTTTTAAAAAATAATCTTTATTTTTATTTTATTATATTTTTTATTTATTATTTAAATTGTTCCGAAAATATATATAAAAATTATGCTTATCGCAAAGCCAAGAAAGCCTATAATCAAAAAACCAAGAGCTGAAATTTTTGAAACTTGCATTAACTCGGTTTTCGTAGGTTTTCTAGCTACTTTCATTACCCTAACACACTGGCCTATAAATGATTTAGTTTTAAATAGGAGTGACATGTTAAAAACAAGAAAACTGGATGTTTTTTAAATCTTTGGTTTGAGCATTATTCACCTTCAACAAAATCAATATCAAAATCACCAGACATCTCTTTTCTTGCCCTTGATTTTGTTGTCTCTTTCTTGCCCAGAATCTGCGGGCTTTTAACTCCTGTCACAATTAATAAAACTCTTAGAGTCTTGTCCATATCTTCAGACAACTGTGCTCCCCAAATCATTTTTGCGTTTGGAGAGATTCTTCGAGAGACTGCCTCAATTACTTTCTTTGCTTCTTCAAGTGCAAGATCTAAGCCGCCGATTATATTTATCAGGGCGCCGGTTGCATCAGTAATATCAACATCTAATAAAGGATTTTCAATTGCTTTTTCGACTGCTTCTGCTGCCCTATCTCCTGAGTCAGACTCTCCAACACCTATCATTGCAACGCCACCATTGACCATGACTGCCCTTATATCTGCAAAATCTAGGTTAACTAAGCCGGCTTTTGTAACAAGTTCTGTAATGCCTTTAACTGCATTTGTTAGAATTTCATCTGCTATCTTAAAAGCCGTATGCAAAGGCAAGTCAGGAGCAAGTTCTAATAATTTATCATTTGGAATAACAATCAAAGTATCTACTGCCTCTTCCATTCTCTCTAATCCTTGCATTGCATTCTCGTATCTTTTTTGGCCCTCAATTGTAAAAGGAATTGTTACTACAGCTATAGTCAGTGCGCCTAGTTTTTTTGCAATATTCGCAACAACTGGCGCTGCCCCTGTTCCTGTTCCTCCGCCAAGACCACAGGTTATGAAACACATATCTGCGCCCTGAAGTCTTTGTTTTATCTCATGCTCAGATTCTTTTGCAGCCTCTTCTCCAATTTGCGGATTTGACCCTGCCCCAAGTCCATGGGTCAACTCTTTTCCTATAAGAATTTTCGTATCTGCGTAAGTATATAATAAATCTTGGGCATCTGTGTTCAAGGCTATACATTCAGCCCCTTTAATCCCTATTTCTTTCATTCTTGTCAGCGTGTTATTACCGCCACCACCAATTCCAAAAACCCTAATAGAGGCTTTCTGCCTGTTGATGATTTCTTCAAGTTCCTTATCTATTTCATGAGTTTCTTCTCTTGTTTTAAAAAGTTCAGCCATTTTACTTCTTTTTTATATTTCTCCTTTTTATATTATAGTGTTGAGATATAGATATTTAAAGTTTATTAGGATAGAGAACATATATCCTCTTTAATAAACTTTAATCATAATCTAGAAAAGATATTAAGGACCTATTTCTCCCCTTTATCTCCTTTATCCTCTTTCTTAACTTTGTTTCCAAGTTCTTCTTCAAGACTTTTTTTATTATCTGAAAATTCTATCTCAAGATTTAA
>CAYPSK010000061.1:0-3063 GCA_964413705.1 Candidatus Woesearchaeota archaeon
AAGATAATATCTACGTTTAAATATCTTACTTTTTAATCTTCTTTCCTTTCTTTTTTCCTTTTTGTCCTAGTTCTATCAGACAACCGGGGCCTTATCTTAACAGCAACATAATTAACAGGATTTTTTATCTTGCGACATAGAGCATCAGGCGCACAAACCCCCACATCTTTATAATAAGCTTGAAGACTGCAATTCGGAGGAAGTCTTTTCTCTTGTCTTCTGAACCAAGATATTTGTGTCCTTACATAACTCTCTCTCAAAGGAAGATAATTCTTTTTGTTCCATTCAATAATCCTTGTCTGAATATCATCAAACTCTAATCCCAAGTTCCTAAAAAATCCCAAGAGAATGAATAATGCTCTCTTTCTTCCATCGTGTTTCATCCCTTGCAAAATAGTTTTTATGCAGGGAGGGAGTATGTCCTCACTTAACTTTGTTATTTTTATCTCAGTTCTTCTCATTGAGCCCTGCAATCCTCCCCCACTACCCCCGGTTCTCTGCTCAATCTCTTTCATCTTCTTATCAATCTCTTCTCTTTTCTTGCTATTTTCTTGCCTTGCATGCCAATCAAATGCCTGGACAACAAGTTCTTTAGCTTCATTTTTTTCAGGTTTTTTCAGAAAGAGTTGGGGCAAAACATAATCTGGTCTTGCCCAGCCAAGATGAAATTCTTTTATTTTTTCAGGTCTAATGACAATAGAAGCAAGCCCTGTTTTCTCATTCAAAGAATACGCTGCTCGGTAAAGATGTCTTGGAGAGATTAAAATAGTATCTACTTCTAGAACTGAAAAAGGATTGAATTCTTTCTTTCCATTTATATCCTGATATAAAAACTGAAGAGGCTTGCCCATTGATACTGAAATATCTTTTGGATCAGACATATTTAAGATATGCTCTCTCAAAGGAGCTTCAATCATGCTTTTGAGATAAGCAGCAATTATCCTAGGCCCTTCAGGAAACATGTTCTTTATCTCCTTGCCATTAACTATTTCAGGAAATGCCTCACTTGAAAGACCAACATGAAACCCAGAACCCCCTGAAAACTTCAAAGCAACATTTCTTATGCCATGAAAAAATAAAGCCTCACATAAAAGAAAAGCAGCTACTTTGCTGAACTCCAAGAACTTGCAGTCTATATCAAGGAGAAGGTCCCACCCTATTCTTATCTTATTAACCTGCTCTGGACTCAGATTTGTGCCTATCTCCAAAGGATTTGACCATATTTCTTCTGAAACATGAAAACTAGTAGCCCCTCTTTCAACATAGCCCAGAATGTCTCCAGCATACTCCACTGTGTCTGGCCTTTTCCCAAATCCCTCAAAATATCTTGGAACAAACTCCCTATGCCCTGCTTGCTTTGCTAGAACCTCTTGAATATCTTTTCGAGCATAGTACTTTCTTGCAATTCTTCTTAATTTATCAGCCTGGCTCTCCATTTTTCCCCTACCTAGGAAGGCAATAAATCATGTTTTAAATAATTGCCTATACTATAATACTATTATTAGATTATTATAAAGAGCGTATAATGAACATAATAGACTTCTATTTTCAATCACAATAAACTTTAAAAACAGGCACACTCTCAAAACAACAGATAAAACACCTAAAAAGAATGCTGTTAAAATGTTACTAAAATTACAAGAGCCAAAAATACTTGCAGATGCAATAGCCCTGCTCTCAGAACTTGTCCTAGAAGTCAAGATAAAAGTCACCAAGCAAGGCCTAGAGATAGTTGCAATTGACCCTGCAAATGTTGCCCTTGTTGAATTAAAGGTTCCTGCATCTGCTTTTTCAAAATTCGAAGTGGAAAAAAATGAAGAACTTGGTCTTAATCTCGAGGATTTTAAACAAATCTTAAGAAGAGCACCACTAGGGGCTCCTTTGATTCTAGAAAAAGAAGACAATTCTTTAAAAGTAGAAATAGAAAATAAGACAAAAAGGAAATTCTCTCTGGCCCTTATAAACATAGATGCAGAAGAAAAAAAAGTCCCAGAACTCTCTTTCTTATCAAAAATTGAACTAAGTTCAAGTACATTCTCAGAAATAATAAACGATGCAGCCATTGTCGCAGATTCATGCAGCTTCACTGCCTTGCCAGAGCTTTTCATTGTCGAAGCAAAAGGAACTTTGCATAAATCAAAAACCGAGTTATCAAGTGATGAAGCAAAGATAACAACTGAAGCACAGCAAAAAGCAAAATACTCCCTAGACTATCTTCTTAAATTTGTAAAGGCTTCAAAATTCTCAGACAAAGTCTCTCTGAATTTCTCCCAAGACTATCCTATGAGGCTGGAGTTCAGCAATGAATTTCTTCAACTTAACTTTATCCTAGCACCAAGAGTTGAAGAAGAATAAGCATAAAAAGATAAAGAGCATTGAACTATTGTAAAAAAGAGGAAAAATGAAGAGAATATCACTTACTAAAGAATATCTTCGTTCTATAACTGAAACAGCAAGACAAGGAAGAGATCCTAATTCCTTATGGGATGTTTATGAAGCAAGCAAAACAGAAAGAGCTACAGAAGAATATCTTGCTGCTGCAGAAGGATTCAGAGATTATTCGAGACATCATCAAGAGGGATTAAACTATGCAAAAGGTTGTTTAACCAATGCATTAGACGCACTAAGAAGAGAATCTAAAGAAAAGATCAAGTCTCCAGAAACAATATTACAAAATTGCAAAGCAATAAAAAGACTTGCTCAAAACTTAGGGCATATTTTTCGTCAAGTAGATGTTAGGGACCCTGCCAGAAGAGAAGAACATCCAATAACACGAAGAGATAAGCGTCCAAAAACAAATCCCAAAACTTCTTATCAAAGAACACTAGCTCAAAAAGGTAGAAAAGACGAATATCGTAAATTTCTAAAAGGAAGTCCTGGCCTACTAGGTATGCAAGGTATCCTAAAAATAGCAGACAAAATAGAGAAAGACTTAAAATAGATTTAAAATAAAACAGACTAATTTTCCAGAATACTTCCAGATTTATAAAACCCCTAGCACCCATGATAAGTTTTATAAATCTCTTTTCCTTCAAAAAACCATGAATAAAAGAGGACAGTTGA
>CAYPSK010000062.1:0-3057 GCA_964413705.1 Candidatus Woesearchaeota archaeon
TCTCTGGAGGCTTTTTTTATCTTCATACAAACTTTTAAAAAACCCCTTTCTTTATTAAAAAGTCAAATAAAATGAAAAAAATATACGAGATTCCAGCAGACAAAATCGATAAAGTAAAGAAAATTATTGAGGCTCCTGATGGAGTTACAGGTGAGCTGGATGTTGAACTTGAAGATGAAAACACAAGAAGTCTTGAAAAAGCAAAATCCTGGAAAATTAATGAATTTAAGAAGCAGGGTTATATTCTCAGAGAAGCGAAAACTCTCGATATAGAAAAAAAACTTTTCTATCTGTATATCCAAGCAGAAGAATCATTCTTTGAGAAGAATGAACCTATCTTGCTTGATGCAGGAGCAAAAGTTTTAAAAAGTCCAGAAAGTGATGATATAATTAAAAAAATCGAAAACAGCGAATCAAATGCCTCAAGTGGCATTGGTTTTATTTTCGGTTGATAGTGAACAGAGATAAAAATGTCAAAAAGCACCACCGAAAAACCGAGTCATCAAAGAAGAGATTTACTCACCCATACACTAACGGAAGAACTAGATTCAATTTATGCCGGATGCTCCTGTTCTAGGTGTCAAGATAGTGAAGAAGCGCTAACTTCAGAGAATCCATTTAAACCCCTCTATGACTCTTTGGGAATTTCAGAAGCAGATTTGAGAAGAAAATTTGAATTTTATCATGCAGGTACTAGGACTATAATTGTAGATAAAAAACTGAACAGAAATCTTGAACCAAGAGAGGTCTGCCCCTGCTCACATCCAGAGACCCCAGTTCTATTTTATTTAAGAAGCATAATTGACGCAGAAGTCGCTCAGCTTTCTCAAAGAACAGAATTTAATGGAAGAGAATTTTTCCTTGTTAGTCCTTCTAATACAGTTAATTTTAGTGATTTAAGTCGCAGAGACTCACTAAGTTTAGGTGCGCAGGTTGGTAGGATAAAGAGGTTAGATGGTCCAGGATATACTGATATTGCTAGTTACAGAGTAAATCATCTAGGAGATTAGTCCCTTTCTCGTTAACCTTTTAAATCCTCAATTCTAAGCATATTTATGGGCCCATAGTCCAGTGGTTACGACGTCTCTTTGACGTGGAGAAGATCGCTGGTTCGATCCCAGCTGGGCCCATATTTTTCTTTTCAGTTATTCAATTCATTTATTCTGGGATCGAACTGGTTCTGCTCGGAAATCAGAGATTTCCGGCATGCCGAAAATGTCCAACATTTTCAAGCAGATCCCAGCTGGGCCCATTTCTATTAAAAATTGTTCTTAAAACATGTTCAAAGTTTTGATATCCTAGAAATCTTATTTATCATTGATATTAATAAGATTTATATATCAAAATTTCTTGTCTAATTCATCTATAAAAACAGGTGAAAGAGAAGAATATGTTTAATTTGAAATCTGGGGCCATAAACAAAAAAAGTATAAAAAATAAAAGAGCGCAACTTACTCTTTTCATTATTCTAGCAGTAGTTCTAATTGCTCTTGCTTTAGTCTTGATATTTGTATTTGGAAACATTTCTTTGACAAAAACAAACGAAGTTGAATCCTATTTTATTTCATGTGTAGATGATAAGATGAAGACAAGAGTTGCAACAGCCGAACTTCAGGGAGGTTATTTAGAGCTTCCAACTTTTGTCCAAGGCTCTTCAAACTATCCTTTTTCAAGTTATTTTAGATTTCTGGGTTTAGATATTCCTTACTGGGCTTACATCTCAGGAAATGGGATATATCAGATGCAGAACCAGAGCATATCTCAGATAGAATCTCAATTTTCAGAGTATCTAAAAAAAGCAGCAGCAGAATGTTTAGAATTCAGAGCATATTCATACTTGAACATAACGCACGGCGAGGTTTCAAAATCAAGTGTAAAAATTTATGATACTTATATTGAATCAACTCTAATTTTGCCTATAGAAGTCTCAGGAGAAATGGCCTATAGAAAATCCGAACATACAATAAAAACAAAAACAAACTTTGGCTCTTTATACAGGGCAGCAACAGAAATTTTCAATGCGCAGAATAAAAGAACTATCTTATCAAACTATTCTATTGATGTAATAAATGCCTATGCTCCTGTAGATGGATTGGAACTATCATGTGCTCCAAAAATATGGTCAAAAACAGAAATCATCAATACTCTAAAAAAAGCACTTCAAGAGAATATCCAAGCAATAAAAATTAAAGGTTCTGAATATACTCTAAAGTCCTCAAAAAATAGATATTTTGTAGCAGACTTTGGCCAGATTAATCAGCAAGTGAATTTTTTATACACAAGTACTTGGCCTACAAAACTTGATGTCTGGCCCTCTGACAATGATATCATGAGAGCAGACCCAATAGGTAATCAACAAGGCCTAGGCATTATCGGCTTCTGTTTTATTCCCTATCATTTTGTCTATGACCTAAGCTTCCCTGTTTTAGTTCAAGTCACTTCAGGAACTGAGATTTTCCAATTCCCTATCTTAATTGTGATAGATAAAATGATTCCTCAAAAAGCAAATCTAAATGATACTCTTCCTATTGAATTTGATATATGTTCAACCCCTGGCCAAGCAGGAACAGTCTACACATCTTATAATTCAAACCCAATTGAAGCAGACATCTCTTTTAGATGCCTATCTCAAACCTGTTCAATAGGTTCAACAAAAAAAGATGGAGACTTTTCAAGTCTGATTGAAGAATTCCCAAAATGCTCTAATGGATATGTTATAGCAAGTGCCCAAGGATATAAGAATTCAGAAGCCCTAGTCTCGACAAATGAGCCATTTATCGTAGATATTTATTTATCTCCAACATACTCTCTTGACCTGGATCTTGGCCTAGGTACAAATGAAAATGCAATTCTTATATTCAAATCTCAAGGCTATGACCAGACAGTATTCTATCCTTCACAGAAGAAAATAGACCTTAGCGAAGGAGCATATAGTGTTTCGCTTCAGATATATAAAAATTCAGAGCTAAGTTTAGGCTCTCAAGAAGTTGAAAAATGCATCAAAGTGCCGGCAGCAGGAATTCCAGGGACTCTTGGCTTTACAACAGAACAGTGCTA
>CAYPSK010000063.1:0-3031 GCA_964413705.1 Candidatus Woesearchaeota archaeon
ACTTTTTTATAAAAAAAGGGGTTTTTTAAAAGGTTGGAAGAAAAAATAAAAAGCCTCCAGAGAGATTTGAACTCCCGACCTACTGTTGCCATGAAACGATTTTCCTGGACAAACCGAGGAAACCTCGCTTTTACAAAACAGTCGCTCTAACCAGCTGAGCTATAGAGGCACTAATATGAAAGAAAAAGAGGGTTTTTTAATCTTACTTTTCTAACTTTATCTCTCTGATCTCGCAGACAGCAAGAGGATATATTTTTTTCAACTTCTTTGATAGTTCTCTCTGGATTCCTCCGATGAGAATAGCTTGAAGAATTCTTTCCTTTGTCATGCTCTCAATATCCTTGCTTAAAAATTCCTTAGCAGCAACCCTTAGTGCACTTGCAACACTTCTATGGACTTGCTTCCTTGTTATCAAAAAAGGTTTTATTCTTAGATTTGCGTCCTGACACTTGCACGAGAATGAGTCTTCTATTATTGTTATGTTGTGGCCAATCATCTTTCTTATGAATGAAGGATACATTGAAAAGGATATCATCTCTCCAAAAAGTTCATTTTCTTTAAGGCTTATCAGGAATCTTGCTTCACAATTTTTTCCTTTTAATATCTTCGTCAGGTCAAATTTTATAATTCTTCCTTTAAATGCCTCTGGATTAAAGCCCAATAAAGGAATACTTGAATTCAGAACTTCAAGTTTGACATCAAAATATTTTTTCTTTGCAACCATTTTTTATTTTATATCTTGTTTATTATATGTGTTTATGCACTTAATTTAGCATTAATGCGCTTTTGTTTATTTTTATGTATTGTATTGTATATTTACTTTCCTTCTTTTATCTGAAATTTAGATGTTCTCTTGCCTTTTCTTTGAACAGATGATTTATTGCAGGTAAGGCATTTGAATGTTAGATTTGTTTTCTTTGTACTTTTTGTTTTTCTCTTCCATTTTGTTATTGCTGGTTTTGAACCCCATCTTCCTAGGTTTCCATAACCACGACCTTTTCCTCTCAGCCTTGCTCTCTCAATAGAACCTCGTCTAAGAGAACTTCTTTTATGCCCAGAGCTTGCTATAACAACTTTGTGTGAAGTATGCTTTTTACAGTGTCTGCAGTACCTTTTGACTTCTTTAGGTAATTTCATTTTAGTATTATCTTAATGTTTGTTTTTCTGGGTTTTTAAATCTTAACTCTATCGATTGACTACAATAGAATCCATAGATTTTTATATTATTTGAGCATATCCTTCTTATGAAATATAAGTTTGAGTTAAAGGATGCTTATGACTTCGGCTGGAAAGGATTGAAAGGAAAAGCATATAATGATGCTTCTAATTTTAAAGATGCAAGTGTCTCCCAATTCGAAGTCACAGGAAGACATGGAAAAGTTAAAAGCCTTGTAAGCAATAGAATTTACCTTGTTCTTGAAGGAGAGGGAGAATTCATTATTAATGAGCAAATTATTCCTGTCAAAGCAACAGATGTTATTGTTGTTCCAAAAGATACGCCTTATGATTATAAAGCCAAAAAAGGAAAAACCTTAAAATTATTTATGATACATACGCCGGCTTGGGATTCTGACAAAGAAGTAAAATTAGAATGATTTAAAATGCTTAGATAGAGATTTATGCTCTAACTTTCTGCATCAATCTCCAGTGCCTTGCCATCACTGATAAGTATCTGGGCAACGTCTTTCTGGAGATTTGCAACATCTCCAACCTTAAATGGGCCAATTTCAGAACTATCAGGAAGAAGAAATGCTGGGACTTGCTCTTTGAACCTTATAAAACAATTAGTTAGTTCTTTTGTTTTTTCTCCACGACCCTCAAGAGAGATAAGAAGCTGTTTTTGGTTTTCCTCAAGCTGAGCCAGAGAACTTTCAAAAAGCTTTTTTTCATATTCTAACAGGTGTTCAGTGTCTCTTTTACTGACCCCAGTCATTGCAGCAGTATAAGCTAAATTAAGGACTTTTTTGTTTCTTATTGAAAAAATCTCTTTTATTAAAGAAATGGTATTATCTAGCTGTTTTCTTGTCATCTTTAGAGTATCAGAAAATAAACTCCCTGTATCTTTATCAACAATCTGTTTTTTATCACTTAAATATTCAGACAATTCTTTCAGGAAATTATTCGGAAGCTCTTGAAGAGTCTCATTATACTTCTCTTTTCTTAGAATATCATAAATCTCTTGATATGTTATCATATTAGCCCAAGAATTGAAAATAAGCTCAATTTAAAAAGATTTATGAGAAAAAAAGATATCTTTAAACTCGAACTTCATACTCAAAGTAATCATCAAAAGGCATCTCCCAGGACATCATCTCATTAATGCTTGCTTTTTCAAAATATCTTCTTATGGGCCTCATTGAATTGCCACTTGCTGAAACTGCTACATTGACCCTGTTCTTTTTGATGAAAGATATAAGGTCTTTTATGAAGGGCTTGACTCTCTTTTCAACATCTTTAACAGATTCACCATGTGGCGGTCGGACATAATAAGATCTTCTTACAATCTTAAGCTCTGCCTTGCCTATTTTTTCTTCAAATTCTTTTAATTCTTTTCCATGTAAATGGCTGATTTTGTGCCAGTGCAGCAGAGTCTTATAATCATCTGTTCCTTGTTCATGAATAAAGACATGGTGACTTGTCCCTTCTAAATCCCCATAGCTTCTCTCTAAAAGCCTTTTATCTTCTATAATTATATGGCACTCTGGATGGAGTTTTATAACTTGCCTTAAAGTATTTATGGACCTTGAGAGTGTTGAACAGAATGCTGCTTTAATGCGCTTATTTTTTAATCTTTTCGCAATTTTTTTTGCTTGTTGGATGCCGAGGGGAGTGAGTTTAGAGTCTTTCCAACCTGTAAAAATATGCGCCCGATTATAGTAACTCTGGCCATGCCTGAATAAGTATATCTTAAAGACTTCTTTCTTACCTCTTTTTTGCATTTTTGGTATAAGTGTAAGTAATATTATGCACTTTGATTGGTGATAGTGCGCTTTGTTCTTTCTTACCTCTTTTTATGATATAAAGCAGAAGA
>CAYPSK010000064.1:0-2962 GCA_964413705.1 Candidatus Woesearchaeota archaeon
ACAACAGGAACTTGGTTAGCAAATTATACTAATTCATCTTATCAGAATAACACTTGGCTTAATATAACCCTCATAGGGATTGCCAAGGCAGATAATTACAAATGGTATGTCTGGTGCAATGACACAAGTGCATTAACAAATAAAACTCAGAACAGAACTTTTAGTGTTGTTTCTACTGAGATAACGGGGTGTCAGGAGTTGTCAGATGCTGGACACTATCATCTTGCAAATAATATAACTGAGGGTAGTCTTGATTATTGTATCTTAATAAGTGATTCAAATATAATACTAGAAGGTGGAGGATATACTATTGATGGGGTTAGTAAGGGGGCAAACCGGATAGCAGTTTACATTGCGGGACCAGTTAGTAATGTCAGTGTTCAGAATATGACTCTAAAAAACTGGGCCTATGAAATTAAAGCAGATGGTGCCAATACAGGAGTTATAATTAAAAATAATCAACTTCTTGAAAATTCAACTTATGGGGCATATCTTTTTGAGACGAGTGGAAATACTCTTTTTAAGAATGATATCCAGGGCCCAAGTGATTCAGGGCTTTATATGACTAGCGCTAGCGGTAATAATATATCTTATAACAATATAAGCAATGGTCCAACGACCGTTCCTCACCAGGGAATATATTTTATGTATTCAGATAATAATACGATTGCAAGCAATAATTTTACAACACAGCAATATACTTTTCAAATGGCGAGTTCGAATAATAACACCCTCGATGCTAACACAATAAATAATTCTCAAGTGGCTGGTTTTAATATATGGACTTCGTATAACAACACCATCAAAAATAACGCGATATATTATCCGACTACAAGTGGATTTATTTTATTCTATTCGGACAACAATACTTTGTTTAAAAATAAAATATATCATGCTAAAAGTCAAGCATTCAATCTAACGTGGTCAAATTATAATAATGTGTCTTATAATAACATGACCAATGTCACCAATACTGGTTTTAATTTAAATGTAGTCGAAAACAGCACTTTCAGATTCAATAGGGGAGATAATGTGCAGGGCGGGGGTTTTAATTTAGTTAGGGTTTTGAGCACGAACATATCAAATAATACTTTCCAAAACGATAATGTCTCTAGTTATGGCGCGGTTTTTGGTTTCAAAATATTATATGTAAACAATACTGTTATATCAAATAATACAATGATTAATCTTACAAGCTCTGTAATAGTCATGAATAGGTCAAATGGAAATACTTTTGTATCAAATAATTATTCTACACACTATATCTCAGAAATTCCTGCTATCCATATTCTTGGAGATAATAATACTCTTTCGGACTTTACATTTGTATATAACGGATCTACTGTACAAACGTCTTGCAAACCCATGGTTCTTATTGAGAATGCAAGTGGAAATAATTTCTCGGATTTTGGTTTTGTTGATAAAATCAATACTTATTATGGCATATCTTTAAAAAACTCAAATAACAATACTATCGAAAAAGTTTATATCATGACCCCTTGTGTTAGTTTTATTTTATCTAATTCTTCGAGTAATATAATAAGAAGTTCAAATTCAAGCCTTTATGCTAAGTCGGGTATTATGAATAACAGTGATGACTATTCATTCTATTCTGCTAATAATTCTTTTAATAACTATGTGACTAATTTCCTTTTTAATTTTACAGGAAATTTTAGCACAAATACTATTAATGTGTCTGCAAATGGCGAGAATTTCGCATTCAGGGGCACGCAGTATCCTCCATCTGCTCCTGGCAACATAAGCAAGTTCTTTAATTTGACGAATACGACATCTGGGTCGCCATATATTATAGACTTTGATGTAAGTTATGTGCATGCTGACTTGGGGAATATACTTGAGTCATCACTTTTAATGAAATATTATCAGGGGGGGTCACAGCCTTGGGTAAAAATCTTATCAACTGGTGTAGATATGGAAGAGAATTATGTATGGGCAGAGATCTCAACTGGTGAGTTATCCTCTGGAGCAGATAAGTCTTTTGCAATTCTTGGAACATTAAATACCCCCCCAGTTATCTATCTTAATCTTCCAACGAACCTTAGTTATACTGGTTCGAACAATCTTAGTTTCTGGGCAGATGATGATAATGCATCAACAATGAACTGTTCAGTATATCTTGATTTTATTTATAATCAGAGTAATTCATCAACTATAAATCATACTAATACAACCTTTACAATAAATGGCCTTGCAGAGGGGCAGCATGATTGGTATGTGAATTGTTCTGATGGCCAAATGTTTAATTCTAGCGAGACGAGAAGATTCTATTATGATATTAATAATCCAGTATCTTACTTGAATTTGCCTTTAAATGATTCAGCACAAACACAAAACCTAGTTACATTTAATTGTTCTGCAACAGACAGTGTTAATTTGAAGAATATAACCCTATATGGGAATTGGACAACCTGGGGAGCAAAGAATTCAACAGATATCTCTGGAATATGGAATAGTTCACAATGGATTAATTATCTTGTTAATGGGCGTTATGTCTATAATTGTTATGTCTGTGATCAAATAAGATGTGTTTTTAATGCAACGAACTATAGTTTTTCAGTTGTATCTGACACAACAAACCCTGTAGCTGTCCAAGGAACAAATCCAGTTGATTATTATAATGACACAGACGGCTCTGTGACATTTGATATGAAATGCTATGATGATATTGGTGTTTCGATGATACAATTATGGACTAATAGCACAGGAACTTGGCATGCTAATTATTCAAATTCATCTTATACAAATAATACTTGGTTAAATATAACTGTTGCTGGAATTCCAAATAGCCAGAACTATAAATGGGCTGTCTGGTGTAATGATACAGCAGGTTTGACAAACATAACTCAGAACAGGACTTTGAATGTAAGTGTAAATATAATCTCTGACTGTGCGAATATAACTACTTCTGGAATCTACACTTTAAATCAATCTGTTTCATCAT
>CAYPSK010000065.1:0-2773 GCA_964413705.1 Candidatus Woesearchaeota archaeon
TATAAATTCATCAGCAACTTCTTTTAATTTTGAAGAAGTTGTTCTCCCAAAAGCTACGATTTCCACTCTTTTGCCCTGATTTTTTAGATATTCAACTAAAGGTATAAAATCACCGTCTCCAGAACAAAGGACTACCACATCTACCCCAGGAGCAGTTCTAATAGCATCAATCACTATGCCCACGTCCCAATCAGCTTTTTTGCTACCTCCATAAAATTCTTGCAAGTCTCTTACCTTTGTTTCTATTCCTAATTTTATCAACGCCTCAAAAAATGCCTTCTCTTCTCCGGCTTTAGTCCTAACTACATAAGCGAATGCTCTAATAAATTTTCTTCCGGCAATCGCTTTCTTCAAAATTTCCTTAAAATTAACTTTGGCCTGATGAAGGTTTCTGGCTGAATAATAAAGATTTTGAACATCAATCAAAACCTCCACTCTTTGCTCTTTTGGTTTAATAGACATATTATTTTTTCAGTCCTATTTTTTTCAAAATAGAATTGTATCTTCTTTTATCTGTTCTTTCTAAATAATTTAACAACCTTTTTCTTTTAACAACCATTTTTAAAAGCCCACGTCTAGAATGAAAATCCTTAGGATGTTTTTTAAGATGTGAAAGTAATTCTTTGATCTCTCCGCTTAGGATAGAAACCTGAACACCAGCTGAACCAGTATCAGTTTCATGAACTTTAGATTCTTCTATTATTTTTGTTTTTTTGTTTGTTTTTAACATAATATTTATAATTTAAAATTAATTTTGTGCCCCCAACAGGAGTTGAACCTGTAACCTTATCCTTAAGAGGGATCTGCTCTGCCAATTGAGCTATGGGGGCTCTATCTTCAATCAATATATCTTATCTTATAGTTGTCTCTTAAGTTCTTATCTTCAATTTCTCGAACTATCTCTCCGTATTTATATTTATCTGAGTTCCTGTCTTAATAAATCTATTCTTCTTTATTTTATAATCTATTTTAAAAAAAATTTCACCTTTACATTTTTTATTCTATCTTACAGCCTTATCGGTGTTTCCAATCGAAATATAAATATAAGTAACTGCTGTCTCAATTCTATTCAGAAAAATTTGTAGGAATTTTACATTTGCAGTATGCCCATTGGGTCTTATTTCCCTCGCAAGTATAATTTCCAATAGGACTTTTTATTTCTGTGTTACAGTCACCTTCTATAGTCCAACAATTAAATATGTTCCCGATGCTTATTTTCCCATTGTCTGCATCACTATTTGTACCTATGCTTTCACAAGTTGCTGGATTATCAGAAAGCGTGGTGTCTTCAAAATATTGTTCGCAGTATTCATTGCAACTCATATTATCAGGTCTTTCCCCTTTAGCATTTAACACAATCTCTATTTCATATTCGGGTTCTTCATGACAAGCATCATCATACCAATAATAACCTGCATCTTCACATTCTTGCTCATTATCAAAATCACTAGGAGGTGAAATGGGATTAGTTGGTAAAGGAGTAAAATGGCAAATACCTTCATACCAATAATAACCTGCATCTTCACATTCTTGCTCATTATCAAGATCGCTTGGATCTGTCGTTTTTTTACAACAAGACATTTCAGTATATGGCCATTCATCAGAAAAATTATCATAAGAGCAGATGTCATCTATAGATTGAGCATTATCGCATTCTTGAAATTGAGCTTGGTTATATCCGTTCGGACAAGACTCAAGATAACTTCCATTCTCGGATCTAAGTAATCTTACTAAAAGATATTCCGCGCCAAGATTTGGATGATTTTCTAAATCTTCTGGACAAGTCATTCCTGGGTCATCAACACAATCAAGATATATAACACCAGTAGGAGGATAACATAGACCAGCAGGTGGGGTAGGAACAGGACTAATCTCATCGCCTTGAAACGCGCAAGTCCATCCTTTTCCATCATCAGTTATCCCAGATTCATCTAGTTTTATGTGTGTATTTTCTCCAGGAATACATCCTCCTTCATTATTAATCTTTTCATTATCTTCACATGTAGCAGTATCTTTTACGCTAATACATATATCGTTATCATTTTCAACCTGTTTTCCACTATTTCCAGTATCTACAAGACTTCCAGGTGTTCCAGGTGTTCCAGGTGTTCCAGGTGTTCCAGGTGTTCCAGCTGTTCCAGACACTTCCAGTCCTTGTATCGGACATTTAATAACAAAAACACCATCTGTTGCCCAACCTGATAAAGGGTTCGTTCCTGACACCCCCATAACATTAAGGACTGTTCCAATTATAAGGTAAGAACAAAGAATTATGACAATACCTATAACAACTGAAGTTATAAGTGCTTTTGCCTGAGTTAATAGATTTGGATTTCCTCCTGCAAAATAAAACATTATCCCTGCAACAAGTATCATCAAAACAATTATTGGTCCTAATATATATATTAGAAAATAATGTACAATTTCATTAATCATCACAAACAAATGACAGAATTGGCAGGGTGCCATAACTAATTCTGACTCCCCTGAAACAGAAGAAGTTTTCCCGCAGGGGACTAACCCTTCATAAATAATAAGATTACCGTCTTCATCTTTATACTGACCTGCAGAAGTTGAAAAAGGAGAGAGTAAACCTCCTATAAAAATAACTAAAAGTAAAAAAACAATTGTCTTTTTCATTTTTTTAAAATAACATAAAATTATCTAATTAACAACCTTTTATGGGAGCTTGTCCACTATATTAACGATAGTTCGAATTTTTTTCGCTGCTGAGCGAAGCGAGGTAACCCTTCAATCGTTGACTTTTTCTCGG
>CAYPSK010000066.1:0-2618 GCA_964413705.1 Candidatus Woesearchaeota archaeon
AAATATCAAACCATATTGTCTTATTATTATAATTTAGCTTTTCAAAATCAAAATGAGGGATTCTATGATTAGGGTAATAAACTTTTGTAACACCAAATTGTTTTATATAAACTTCATTCTCAAGAATTAGTATTTGCAGATGTTTTTCAATAGCTTTTCTAGAGAACTTTGTGGCTTTAACTATTTGGCTCATAGTCATACCTTTTGGATTGCTTCTAAGGAACTCAAGGACATTCTTGTGTATAATTCTTTCTTTTTTTGGTGGATACATTCCCATAACCATCATTAATAACCAAAACATTTATATATTTGTTGTTCTTTATATAGGTTACCAACAATAGTTACTATAAAGATGAAGATAAACTTGCAAAACATAGGATGGAAAAGCAAAGTTGCACAAAGAAGAGCCACTTTGAGCATTTCCATTAATAAGCTTGTTGCAATTGGATGTTGCTTGGAAAAAGGACAAACACTTTATTCTTATTTAGCTGAAGATGAGCATAAGCGCCCAATTATGATTATATATTTAGATGGGAAAGAGAGGGATAAAAAATGACAATTAACCTTTTAAAAAAAGAATACAGCTTCGAGAAGATGCGTAAATTTTACTTAACTTTCCCAAATTCCGCGACACTGTCTCGGAAATTGTCTTGGAGCCATTATTGCCTAATCCTAAGAAAAGATAATCAATTAGCCAGGAGTTTACATCAATGAGGAAGTTTCTGCCCCCATCAAAACATACGTCATATGTATATAAGTAAGTGGAGTTTTTCATAAAACAAAGTGAGGTGATAAATATGTCAGAAAGCCAATCAAGATACAGTATTATTGAAAGATTAAATCAAAGGAAACTTGATATCATGACTGCAAAGTCAGACCTAAAAGAAGAACTTAAGCATAAAGAACAGGAAATAGGAGAGTTAAAAAAAGATTTAGAAAATTGGAACAAAGATATTGAAGAAGATGTGAAGAGAGAAAAAAGGAAAAGAGAAAGAATAATCGAAAAGTCTGCTCAATCATATCAAAACTCAAAAGAGAGAATGGCAGAAAAAGAACAGATTTATGACGAAAAGATAAAAGCAATAGAAGAAGCCCTAAAATCAATTGAAGAAATTAGTAAAACCTCGCCAACCACAAAATCATAGTCCGAGAGAGAATAAAACAAGCCATGTGCTTTCGGATACAAAATGGAGAAAATTTGCAAAGCCATGTGCTGCTACCCTATATAAACAGACAACAGCCTGTGTAAGTGGCAGGGTGAAATTCCTTGCCACAAGGGTTTTTCTTAGGAAATATAATGAAATCAAAAAAGCAATTATGGAATATTTGTGTTGAGATATATCAAAAGATGTACTCAGAAGCAGAGCCAAAAGCAAACTTCAAAAAACTCTGGAAACAAGGTAAAACAAGCAAGCAAGGATGGTTTTATGCTTATTATCTTGATCAAGACAGACAAGTTGAAATCATAGATAAAATCTGCAGGAAGTATAATTTAACCAAACGGGAAAAACATCAGGTCAGTAAAGAAATCCATCTTGGTTGTTCCCCTGGCATAAATAGAAAAGATGAAAAATAAATTTAAAATACTTGACATTGGAAATTTTTATTTTCCTTTCATTGACAAAGGAAAAGAGTTTACTGTAGAAGACACTATTGAATTTACTTTAAATAAAAAACAAGTAAAAATAATTGAATTTTGTTTAAACAAGAAAGGCATGCTATATTTTGGAATGTTGGCTAAGCCAATATGGGATAGCTTGAAAAAATTCAATTTAGAGGAATATAAAAATCACTGGTTTGTTCCGGTTTGCTTGTATAAATTAGGAAAAGATTATATTTGCAGTGTTGATGTTTTAAGGAAAGTGAGACCAAAGAAAAAATGAGAATATTTAAACACATGAATACAAAGGCAAAAGAACCTTGTCCTATTTGTAAAACTAAAAAAAATAAACCAGTTGTTTTAATAGCAAAGCAAGGAACTGAAGAAGGCTATAATGCTGAAGCAATTCAGGTCCATGTAGATTGTTTGGATTTGTGGTTTATTGAAGAATACAATTTGATTTACCAAAAGATAGAAAAATAAAAAATTAAACATATGATTAATAATCATAACATTATGACTTTTATTCATACATAAAAAATGTCTAAAAATTGCGAGCAAAAAATAATGGAAGATAGGCCTAAAAAGGTATTTGTTATTGGTGATTTGCATTTAGATCATGCTAATATAATTAAGTACTGCAACAGGCCATTTAAGTCAACTAGTGAAATGAATTATTTTATAGTTAATAACTGGAATAACACAGTTAAAAAGAATGATGTTGTTTATTTTTTGGGAGATATGGCTTTTGGAAGAGGAAGCCACAGCACAGATTACTGGATGAGTAAATTAAATGGAAAAATCATTTTTATTAAAGGAAGCCACGACAAATCTAAAAAAATAAAATTTCATGACAAGCTTATTTTAGAATATAAAAGCCATAAATTTTTATTAATCCATGATCCAAACAATGCTCCAAAGCAATGGAAAGGATGGGTAATTCATGGGCATCACCACAACCATTATCTGGATGAATTCCCTTTTATTAATAGCAAGAATAAAACCATTAATGTATGTG
>CAYPSK010000067.1:0-2566 GCA_964413705.1 Candidatus Woesearchaeota archaeon
ATATGCCAGATTAATTTAACAGATTTGGCATCTTTGAATTTATCTTTAACCCAAACAGAATAAAGTGCAAGTTGTCTATCTGAATCAGCTTCTTCTTGATCTTTCATTCTTGCATTTGTTTTATAATCACAAACAAAATAATTTCCTTCTGAATCACAACCCAATTTATCTATTCTAACATGCCATTGATTTCCATCTGGCAAAGTCATTCTGTCCTGAGTTTCTAATCCTAATATAGTCATTTCTTCAAAGGGTTTCATTCTTTCATAATAATGGGTAATATACTTCTCTCCCATTTTCTTATAGTTATTAGCAGTTACCTTTTCTTTCTCTGCTTTAACAATTAAAATATCATCAGAATAATTTTTATCCCATAAATCTCTATAAAACTTAATTAAAACATTCAAAGCCACTCTTTTCTTAAACTTCTTTAACTTATACAGATGTTCTAATGTCTGATGTACCATATCTCCCATAAATGCTTCAATTGTTGTAAGAACATCTACCTTAACCTTATCTATGTAATGAAGTTTATACTTATATGGGCAATTTTCATAAGTACTTATTTTTGAGTTTGAGTATATTGCCATACTTTTTGTAAGAAAAGCAATTATAAAAACCTTATTAAAAACGTCCGTTTTTCAAACCCTTATTTTTACGGATATTTCTCGTCTATAAAGGTTTTACATTTACATAGGGGGATTTATTTTACTTATTTTAATAGATTACTTAACTCATTAAGTTCTTCATCAGAAAACGCTTTTTTATACAGTTCATTAACTAACCATAAGCCACCATCCCTTATTTTTTCTTTAGGAGAGAAAAATCCCAACCAATTTTTAGAAGGTTTACATTCTTTACATAAAGAAACTGTGGAGATTATCTTAGATTCAATTTCAAGTCTTTTTTCTTTATTATCTATTTGAAAAACAACAAAACTAAAATTTTCTTGAATATATTTTGTGACTTGTTTTTCTATTTCTTTTTGTTTTTCTAAATCAATCAATTTTAGAAATTTTTCTTTAGATTCTCTTGTAGTTAAGTCTTTTTCCCATTGTTCAAGAAAAGGATCTTTGTTTTTATTAAGTAAAGCTCTTCCAATATTCTTTCTAAATATACTTCTATCTTTATTTTCATTAATGAAGTGTTGTTTAAGTCTTGATCTTAATTGATTTTGTCCTGTGTGAGTTCCAACTCTTACAATTCTATCTACATCATGAGCTTTCTCTCCTTTTTCAAAAAGAATATAAATGCCGTTAAGAGGAATTTTATTTTCATCAAAGGGAAATTTTAATCTTTCCATATTATTAAAAAATTTATGTAATTTCTCACAATTCTTACTCATTTTACTCTCTCTTTTAAATATTTTAATTGTTTACCTATACCCAGTCTTTGTAAGGGGATTTTATAATTTTTTATATGAGGAATTAAATATTCTCTGTATTTCTTTCCTGCAAGAAATACTATCTCATCTTCTTTGAGATTAACAAACTTATTTAATTGGTTTATAACATTTTTACCCCATAATTTTCTTTCTTGTATGTTCATTTTGTTTAAGGTTTTGTTATAGGGTTCAATTTCTTTTTCCAAATCTATTAAACCATATTTAGCAGAAAGAATAAAAATCTTATCAGGATTTAAAGAATATGCATATTTAAGATTTAACTTGAAAAGAGGACTTATATAGAGATTTTTAGCTTTTGCTTTTCTATCCAACTTTTTGCTAACACATGAGATTAAAATAATCTTTTTTGCCATATAATCTTTAATATTTGGTATTATAAAAACCTTATTTTTCCATTATTATAACCAATGAGTGCAACATCTCGGGTTTTGCGGGAGGAGTATGATCATATTATTTATAATGATATTATAATAGTAATACACCTAAATTATGCGGGATTTTCGGGTTTTTGCGGAGGAGGTGATATATATTATTTTATAATATAAGATAGTGGTGCACCTGTTTTTCAATTTCTTTTTGTAATGTGTTATGTAATTGGGCTACAGGGCACAAAATATATAAACCACAATACAATATTATTAACTAAAGAGGTTTAAGGATGGTATTAGAAATTTCAATATTCTTTGCAAGATTCTTAGGAAGTTTCTTTTTAATTTTCGGTTTGTTATTTATCATAACAAGACAATTAGGTAAAACAATAGAGATGACTGATAACAAAGCCTTTGTTATTTCTACTGGATATATTACATTGCTTATGGGATTAGTTACAGTAATTCTACATAATATTTGGGTTTGGGATTGGAGAGTTGTTATAACTCTTCTTGGATGGTCTACTTTGATTAAGGGAATTATGAAAGTTGGATTTCCAGAACAGATCCATAAACAAGCTCAAAGATTTAAAAAGAAACAATGGCTTAGTTCTATATTTATGATTCTATTAGGAGCATGGTTGCTTTGGATGAGTTTTTATTAATAAACACCCTTCAGTTTCCCAAACTTAAATCTCCTTTAATTCAAGCTTCCTTAACTTGGCTCTTGTATTATCCATTAACTACACTAAACCATAATACTTCCCTCCTTTTCAAAATAGTTTGAAATTCT